>NZ_JBBMFJ010000039.1:0-27641 GCF_040096075.1 Ventrimonas faecis | reverse complement strand
AATTTTCAGGGTTTTAAACACTGTTCAATCTTTCATTTTCAAGGTTCATGTTGTTGCTGTTCTCAGCGGCAACGTTCGATATTTTACCACGTTGTTTTCGCTTTGTCAACAACTTTTTTCATCTTTTTTAAAGATGAAGCGCAGAAGGAGGGATTTGAACCCTCGCGCCGCTATTAACGACCTGCACCCTTTCCAGGGGTGTCCCTTCAGCCTCTTGGGTACTTCTGCAAAGTCCCGATGCCTGAACATCAGTAAATATTATATTGTCATCGGCAAGCCTTTTGCTTGTCCAACGGAGAGAGTGGGATTCGAACCCACGCGCCCTTGCGGACAAACGGTTTTCAAGACCGCCTCGTTATGACCACTTCGATATCTCTCCTCAAACGTGCTTTGCTATTTTACCAAAGCGTTCCGTTTTTGTCAAGAACTTTTTTGAAGTTTTTTTCATCGTGTGTTTTTGAAGCTTTTCGTTCGTCACACGCGACATTGATGAATTTTAGCACAGTTAGTCTCTGCTGTCAACCCTGTTTTTGACATTTTTTTCATTTTTTCTTTTCATTGCTCCCAAAGCTCTGGCTGAGACTGGAAAAAGTCCAGATAAAGCAGGCTATCCCTGCATCTGTCTCCTTGCAAACAAAGCGGGGCTGTCGCAAAATTGGCCCCAAAACGTTTCACATATCAGGTTATCCGCGACAGCCCCTCTTCTTTAAATATACCAGAGTTCCTGTTTCGTTGTGGAGATTGCGTCAGCTCCAGCCGCAAACAGTTCCAGCACCTCTTTCTTTTCTGAGATCAGTCCACCCGCAATCAACAGAATGTCTGTGCTTCCCCGAAGGCTCTTTATGATCTTCGGCATCACCCCCGGCATGATCTCGATCATATCCGGCCGGAGTGTATCCAGCATCTTTCTGATGTTGGCTACTGCCATGGAGTCAATGATGAACGCACGGAGAATCCCGAACATTTTCAGTTCCTGTGCCCTGCGTACCAGCATCGGCTTTGTGCTGATGATGCCATCTGCCCCGGTCTGCTCCTTTAAGAAGTCAATTGCCACATCTTTTGACCCGAGCCCCAGAACCAGATCCGCATGTACCATGGCACATTTTCCATGGGCCTTCAGCTCTGCGACAATATCCCTGATGTTGCAGATATTCCCGTACAGAATAAACACAACCTGGCATTCCGTATCCAGGCACTTTTTCAGACTTTTTCAGACCGGCGTCATCTTTAATAGCCGCAATCAGTCTTACTTTGTAAAATAAAGTTTACAAAGGTACGTCCGAAGCGGCGCGTTTTTTTAATAAAGCCTCTGCCAGAACCAGATCTTCCGGTGTGGTCACCTTTAAATTCTCATAGCTTCCTTCCACCAGGCGCACCTTTGTGCCGCTTAAGTGCTCCACCACCATGGCATCGTCCGTGATTCCCTTCTGCAATGTCTCATCTGCCATCAGGCGGTCATAGGCGCCGCGCACCAGCGGATAGGCAAATGCCTGGGGTGTCTGTACCTGCCACAGCAGGGAACGGTCCGGTGTAGACTCCGCAAAGCCATGGGCGTCTGCCACCTTGATGGTATCCTTCACTGGCATTCCCACCACACACGCGTCATTCTGCACAGCCGCCTGCACAGCCCGGGAAATGACTGCTTCCGTCACAAGAGGCCTTGCGCCGTCATGAATCAGCACGTAGTCACAGTTCCGTAATGCTTTTAATCCCTCATAAACCGAATGGTAGCGCTCTTTTCCTCCGGTTACAATGCTACGCAGCTTCGTGAGGCCAAGGGGTGGCAGAATCTCCTTCTGCACAAACTCTGCCTCTCCGGCTCCGGTCACCAGCACCAGATCATCCGCACAGCTTCGCTCAAATGCCTCCAGGGCATAAGCGATTAAAGGTCTGCCATCTAAAAGCATATACTGTTTCTGGATATCACTGTGCATCCTGCTGCCCCGGCCTCCGGCCAGGATCACGGCTCCAATGCGAAATGTATCAGTCATGCTCTCTCTTCCTTATATATTGTTAATTTTTTATCTCATCGTTCACCGAGCTTTAAGTTCGGAACTGCATTTAAGTCCCAGCCATGGCGCGTTCCCTTCTTGTACTCATAGTAGGCCGCACAGCCAATCATGGCCGCGTTATCCGTACAGAAGATCGGAGACGGATGATAGAAGCGAATGTGTGCCTTGTCACAGGCCTCCTGCATGGCTGCCCTAAGCGCAGAGTTGGACGCCACGCCGCCGGCAATGGCCAGCTTGTCATAGCCATATTCCTTTGCTGCCAGGACCGCGCGGCTCACCAGGGCCTCCACGACTGCATTCTGGAAGGAGGATACCAGATCCGGCACGTTAATCTCCTCGCCGGTCATATGGGCTTTGTTAATGTAGTTCAGCACAGCTGATTTTAAGCCGCTGAAACTGAAATCATAAGGAGAGCCCTCCACCTTCGCCCGCGGGAACTCAATGGCATGCGGATTGCCCTCTTTGGCGGTTTTGTCTACCTTTGGGCCACCCGGATAGCCCAGTCCTACGGCACGGGCCACCTTATCAAACGCCTCGCCTGCCGCATCGTCACGGGTGCGGCCGATGATCTCAAACTCGCCGTAATCCTTTACAATGACCAGATGGGTATGTCCGCCGGAGACGATCAGGCACACAAAGGGCGGCTCCAAATCCGGATTTTCAATGTAGTTTGCAGACACATGCCCCTCTATGTGGTGCACGCCCACCAGCGGTTTCTTTGCCGCAAAGGCAATGGCTTTTGCCTCAGCCACGCCAACCAAAAGAGCGCCCACAAGGCCCGGGCCGTAGGTGACACCAATGGCATCCACATCTGCCAGGGTTACCTTTGCGTCTTCCAGCGCCTGGGTTACCACCTGGTTGATCTTCTCAATATGTTTTCTGGAAGCAATCTCCGGAACTACACCGCCAAACTGCGTGTGCAGGGCAATCTGGGAGGAGATCACGTTGGAAAGCACCTCGCGGCCGTTCTTTACCACGGAAGCTGCCGTCTCATCGCAGGAACTCTCAATTGCCAGAATCAGAGTGTCCTTCATTTCCGTTTCTTCATTTATTTTTTTCTCTGTATCCATCATTTGTCTTACTCCTCATCGAAGGTCAGCTCACGGGTCCAGCCATCCCGCGCCGTCTTCGCTCCCGGAAAGATTTCCCGTACTTTGTCAATAAACTCGTCCGGCCGGTTTAAGGACGGGCTGTAATGGGTCAGCCACATTTCTGCAGGCTGTGCCTTCTTCGCCAGGTTTGCTGCCTCGTACATGGTCATGTGCTTGTACTCTCTGGCCTTCGCCTCTTTGCCATCCTCGCCGTACATGCCCTCGCAGATAAAGAGATCCGCATGGTCCGCGTACTCCGCAATGACCGGCACCGGCCTGGTGTCAGTACAGTAGGTAACCTTTAAGCCCTTGCGGTCCGGTCCCAGCACCATATCCGGTGTGTAGGTCACACCGTCAAGCTCCAGCGTCTCACCTTTCTGCAGACGGCTCCATGCCTTCATCGGCACATTCTGCGCCCTGGCCCGTTCCACATCAAAACGGCCCGCCCGCGGAATGGAAATAGAATAACCATAGCAGACCACATTATGGTTTACCCGGTAGGCATCAATCACGTAAGGCCCGATCTGAAACTGGTTCCGGTTCTCCTCCAGCTCGATAAACTTTAACTGGAATGGAAGCTCCGGCGCAATGGTACGCAGCGCGTTCACCACGCGCTCCAGGCCCTTTGGTCCGATCAGCGTTACCGGTTCCGTGCGCTCTGCGTTGCCCATCGTGAGAAGAAGCCCAGGAAGTCCGCTGATGTGGTCTGCATGATAATGGGTAAAACAGATCACATCAATGGGCTTCGGGCTCCATCCTTTTTCTTTCAGCGCCACCTGCGTTCCTTCTCCGCAGTCGATCAGAAGACTGCTGCCGTCACAGCGCGCCATCATCGCAGTCAGCCAGCGATACGGAAGCGGCATCATTCCGCCGGTTCCCAGTAAACAGATATCTAACATAAACCGATTAACCTCATTTCATTTGATGCTGATATCATAGCATAGCGTTTACATGAATTCAACCGCTTCCTCGATTTCCGGAGCAATCACAAACTGGCGGATCAAACTGTCATAGCAGTCCTCACACAGATCCCAGTGGTGGATTTCGCCGTCTTTTTCGGAAAAATAATCCCACGGATAATGTACGGCAAAGCCGCCTTCCCGCAGGATTCCACGCTCTACCACCAGCTTCTTTCCGCAGCCGTTGCAGACTACACTCTCCAGTATTCCATTTTTCTGATATTTTCTCATGTTGATTCCTCGCCTTTTCTTTTCACATATTCCACCTGCTGTGCTGCCTGATTCGGGGCGGCGCCGGATTCTTCTCCGGTATTTTCACAAAACAGGGGACACGGCACAGACGCCGCGTCCCCTACATTATAAACAGAAATATTCGCGATTTTAAGTGGTAATTCTTTCCGGCAGATCCCGCTTCCACATGATGAGCGCATCCTCGGTCGGGTTATGGTAGTAGGCTTTTCGCACTGCCTCTGCGGCAAAACCGTAGGATTCATACAGGTTCCGGGCCGCAAGGTTGCCTTCGCGTACCTCCAGGCTGATGGCATAAGCACCTTCCCGGATAGCATACTCTACCATCGCATCCATCATTTTTCTGCCAAGCCCCAGGCGGCGGCTTTCGGGATGTACGGCAATACGCTGCACTTCCCCCTCCCCGGCCAGCACCCGCAGGTTGCAGTAGCCAAGAATTTTTTCTTCCTGTTCAAATACATAATACACATCGTAGGGACTGTGGATTCCGGCTTCCAGGATGGAATAGGACCAGCTTTCCGAAAAGCAGAGTTTTTCCAGTTCTGCGATGGCCGGAAGATCCCGCTCCTCCATGCGGCGGATCACTGCGCATCTCCTGTTCCAACGCTGTGGCCTGCTGCCAGCTCATCGGTCTTTCCCTGACGTTTTGCTTCTTCCAGTTCCCGCTCTGCCTGGGCTTTGCGCAGGTAATCCGGCGCGTGGTCCATGGCGGACACAGTCTTTCCTTCCGCAAAGTACACGCTTCCAAGAGCAGCCACACTAGCACCGCGCTGGCGGTTTGTCTGGGCCGGGGCAAAGGAGAACGGTACGGTCATCTCTTCCCGGATAATTTTCTCATTCACCGGCACACCGTCCCCTAAAAAGATCACGCGCTCCCCGCGTTCATTCAGTTCTTTTATCAGCTCGTGAATGTCCATGCCGCACTGCGGCTTTACAACCTCAAAGGTTTCTTCATAATGATAGAGTCCGGTATAAACCTGGCCTCTTCTGGCATCCATGACCGGGCAGATAAGCGCGGAGGTTCCATATAAATTGTAAGCCATGGCATCCATGGTCGGAACATGGATCAAAGGCTTTTCCAGCGCCAGACCCAGGCCCTTTGCTGTTGCGGAGCCGATGCGCAGGCCGGTATAGGAACCCGGTCCGCCGGATACCGCAATGGCATCCACCTCATGCAGATCCAGTTCCAGCATGCGGGTTACCTCATCGATCATGGGAAGCAGCGTCTGGGAATGGGTCTTTTTGAAATCCACCGTGTACTCCGCCGTTACCAGGCCATCGGTCACCACGGCTACAGAAGCCACCAGTGACGCACTTTCTATTCCAAGTATCTTCATTCTAATCCCTCCACCGTTATCTTACGGTAATCAAATCCCTGTTCCAGGTCTTTTTCAATGCGGATACGGATTACCTCGTCCGGAAGAATCTCCGGAATGAGCTGGGACCACTCGATCAGGCAGACACCCTCTCCGTAAAAGCAGTCCTCATAGCCAATCTCATCCATCTCGCTGACATCCCCAATGCGGTACACATCAAAGTGATACAGGGGAAGGCGTCCGCTGTCATACTGCTGTACAATGGTAAAGGTCGGGCTGTTAACCGGCTCATCAATGCCAAGGCCCGCAGCAAATCCCTGGGTAAAAATGGTCTTGCCCACGCCAAGATCTCCATCCAGGCAGTATACTTCTCCCGGTTTAGCCTGTTCCCCCAGCTGCTTTCCCAGGGCAAAGGTTTCTTCCGGGCTGTTGCTTTTATATTCCATCAGATTTTCCTCCGTCTTTCCTTCGGAAGATGCGCGGTTACCAGTTCCCGGAATGCTTCTTCCTGTTCAGCCAAAGCTGTTTTCGGAATCAGGTACGCATGAACCCGGTCCATATAGAGAATATACATGGCTGGTTTCGCGTCCAGGCGGCCCATCTCCTCCCAGTTAAAATCAGCTGAATTTTCCGCCTGGCTTACAGTCAGCTTCTCATCCGTAAACACTAGGCGCATCGGTGTTTTCACCGCAGGACGTTTCGCCTGTTTTCCGGCTTTCAGCCAGAGAAGAAACGGCTGCCATACTGTAAACATCAGAGCACACACCACCAGCAGGCTTCTGTAAGGCACCGTTGTGCTGCCCCAGCGAAAGATCAGAAGATACAGAGCCGCCAGGGAAAACAGGATATTAAACATTCCCATAAAACCGGCATTAGCATGATACATGGAAAAGATCCACAGATCCTTCGCTGTAATGTGCAAAGTCACATCCACCGTTTTTCCAGTCCGGACTGTCTCCCTGACTTCACTGGTTACATTAGTTTCATTTTCCATCGGTAATCACCGCTCCTTTCCCTACAGCTTCATGGTCAGGGCAATGCGCTTCTTGTTCAGATCTACGCTTAACACCTTGACTTCTACGATATCACCGACACTGACTGCCTCCAGCGGATGCTTGATGTAGCGGTCTGTCATCTGGGAAATATGGACCAGGCCATCCTGATGGACACCAATGTCCACAAACGCGCCAAAGTCAATGACATTGCGGACCGTTCCCTTTAAGACCATGCCCGGGGCCAGATCCTTCATCTCCAGGACATCGGTGCGCAGGATTGGTTTTTGCATCTCCTCACGCGGGTCGCGGGCCGGTTTCTCCAGTTCTTTTACGATATCCTTTAAGGTAATCTCGCCAAGGCCAAGCTCCTCTGCCAGGCCCCTGCAGCCGCGCACCTTCCGTCCAAGCTCCTTTAATCCGCCCGCGGCAATGTCCTCCGGCTGGTAACCCAGCTTTTTCAGAAGTGCCTCTACTGCCCCGTAGCTTTCCGGATGCACGGAAGTCATATCCAGTGGATTGTCCCCGCCGTTGATGCGCATGAAACCGGCACACTGCTCAAAGGCTTTCGGACCAAGCTTTGCCACCTTTAAGAGCTGTCTGCGATTCGTGAACACACCATTCTCTTCCCGGTATGCCACGATATTTTTCGCAATGGCTTTGGAGACACCGGAAATATACTCCAGCAGGGAAGCGGAAGCGGTGTTTAAGTCCACGCCAACGCGGTTTACGCAGTCCTCCACAACACCCTGCAGCGTCTCGCTTAAGTTTTTCTGGTTCATATCATGCTGATACTGGCCCACACCGATGGACTTCGGGTCAATCTTGACCAGCTCTGCCAGCGGATCCTGCAGTCTTCTCGCGATGGAAGCAGCGCTTCGCTGACCTACATCAAACTTCGGGAACTCCTCCGTAGCCAGCTTGCTTGCAGAGTAAACGGAAGCGCCAGCCTCGTTGACGATCACGTACTGTACCTGCTGCGGAATCTCTTTGATGAGCTCCACAATGATCATCTCAGATTCCCGGGACGCGGTTCCGTTGCCCAAGGAGATCAGGGAGATGTTGTATTTTTTGATCAGGTCTTTTACGACCTTCTTGGACTCCTCCACCTTATTCTGCGGCGCGGTCGGGAAAATGACCGTGGTGTCCAGCACCTTTCCGGTGGCATCCACGACAGCCAGCTTACAGCCAGTACGGAATGCCGGATCCCAGCCCAGCACCACGCGGCCTGCTACCGGCGGCTGCATCAGAAGCTGTTTTAAGTTCTTGCCGAACACCTTGATGGCACCAGCCTCCGCGGTTTCCGTAAGCGCACTGCGGGTTTCACGCTCAATGGCCGGAGCAATGAGGCGGCGGTAGCTGTCTGCAACAACCTCCTGTAAAACCGGTGTGGTATACGGATTATCCCGGGTGATGACCTGCTTTTCCAGGTAACGCAGGATATTCTCCTCCGGAGCCTCTACCTTCACAGTCAGTACCTTTTCTTTCTCACCGCGGTTTAAAGCCAGAACACGGTGGCCGGCACATTTCTTCACCGGCTCCTCGTACTGGTAATACATCTCATAAACAGACTCTGCCTTTTCATCTTTGGCCTGGGAACGGATCATACCCTGCTCCGTGGTGGCACGGCGGATATAGGTGCGATAATCGGCCTGATCGGAGATGCGCTCCGCAATGATATCTTTTGCGCCAGCCATGGCATCAGCCACAGTCGGAACCTCGTTCGCCTCAGACACGTAGCGCTCCGCAAGCTGCTCTAACGGTTCTTTCGCCTCCTGTGCAAGAATCAGCTCCGCAAGCGGTTCCAGTCCCCGTTCCTTCGCGATCATGGCACGGGTGCGGCGCTTCGGACGGTACGGGCGGTACAGATCTTCCAGTGCTACCATGGTCATGGCTGCCTGAATCTGCTGTTCCAGCTCCGGTGTCAGCTTTTCCTGATTCCGGATCGTGGAAAGCACCTGTTCCTTCTTTTCCTCCAGGTTGCGCAGGTAACGCAGACGCTCGTCTAGGTTTCGGAGCACCTCGTCATTCAAAGAACCAGTTGCCTCTTTGCGGTAACGGGCAATGAACGGAATGGTGTTTCCTTCGTCGATCAGCTGAACCGCTGCCTCCACCTGCTTATATCCAATCTGCAGCTCATCCTGCAATATTTTAAATATATCCATCTAGTGTAAAACTCCTTTTTTCTTTAAGCTGTATCCCCCATTATAATCCATAACCAGATGCGGCGCAAGCTGTTCGGTATTCTCCCTTGAGGCTTTTTTATTTTCGTGTTATGATTAGGAATGTCATTTTTCATCGATACTTACGGAGGAATTCATATGGAACAGAATACCGGAGCAAGACGCCCCGCCCCCAATAGACTTGCCAGAACCAGCCTGTTTCTTGGCATCTTCGGAATCTTCAGCTGGTTTTACCCGCCGATTCAGATCATACTTGGATCCGCAGCAGCCTTAAGTGCATGGCTGTCCCGGAGAGACCGCCATTTCACCGGCTCCGGAATTGCCGGATTCGTCATCGGAATTTTCTGCATTCTGCTGAGCTTCTTTATCTTTTTCCAGTATATGCTGGTCTACCATGTAGCCCAGGATCCCGCCAACGCAGACCTGATCCGCCAGATCTACCACCAGGCTCAGGAAATCCTGAATGGGGCAATGCCCGCAGCACAGTAAAACAATGATATAAACGAAAATGCCAGGGGGCGCCGAATTGGCGCCACCTGGCATTTTCTGTACGGGAATAAATTTTTATTTAGAACTCCGCACGGATTCTCTGGCGGATCTTCGCGGTCTTCTCAAACGCTGCAGCGCACTCTGCGTATGCTGCCTCGCTCATCTCTCCGGTCAGCAGCGCAAACTCATCGGTCAGGCTGTCCAGCTTTACTACCTCGGCTCCGCCGAAGGCTGCGGCTGCTTTCTGCTCCAGTTCTTCCCCGCTTCCCTCTACACGTACAAAATAGCGGTGTACGGAGGTCTTCTGGTCTGCGATGGTCAGGCGTTCGCTGGTCCATCCCAGCGGTACATTGTGATCTGCATTCTCAACCGCTTCCATGATATCCGCAATGACAGCGCTGGCGGTCGGGAGCTTTCCGGCTCCGCTTCCGTAGAACATGGAGGTTCCCAGCATGTTGCCCTTTACCAGGATGCCGTTGAATACATCGTTGACCGCGTACAGCGGATGATCTTTTCCGATCATGACCGGTGCAACCCAGGCATGAACTTCAGCGCCGTCCATGCGGCTGGTTCCGAACAGCTTCACGGAAGTTCCCAGCTTGTCCGCGTACTTGAAGTCTACATCGGTGATCTTTGTGATACCCTCGGTGCTGATGTCCTCGTAGTTCACTTCTTTTCCAGTTGCCATAGCAGTGAGGATGGCAATCTTGCGACAGGTATCGTAACCCTCTACATCTGCCTCCGGATTGCGCTCTGCGTAACCTAAATCCTGAGCTTCTTTTAATACGGCCTCAAAGGAAGCGCCTTCCTTATCCATCTTGGTCAGAATGAAGTTGGTGGTTCCGTTTAAGATACCGGTGATTTCCAGGATCTTCTCACCCTTTAAGCAGCGGTACAGCGGACGGATAATCGGGATGCCGCCTCCTACACTGGCCTCAAAGAAGAAATTCACGTTCTTCTCCTTCGCAATGGCAAGAAGCTCGGTTCCATAAGCTGCCACCAGCGCTTTGTTGTAGGTTACCACATGCTTGCCGGCTAATAGGCTTGCCTTTACAAACGGGTAAGCCGGATTCAGTCCGCCCATGGTCTCTACTACCACGCTGACTTCCGGATCCTTCTCGATCACGGAAAAATCGTGTACGATCTTATCCTCCACCGGACTTCCCGGGAAATCCCGAAGATCCAGAACATACTTAAGAGCCACATCCTGTCCGCAGCCATTTGTGATCTGCTCCGCGTTCTGGGCTAAAATCTCCGCTACTCCGGAACCAATTGTGCCATATCCCATGATTGCTACCTGTACCATTGCTCTGTCCTCACTTTTTTTCTGTTATTTTGCTGCCGTCCACAGTTCTGCAGACAGCCGTGTTATGTTTCCTTCCTGTTCAGGAAACGGATATCCGTAACCCCAGGCAGTTTCTACTCCCTGGAAACAATCTTCACATAATGGATGCCGTCCTGTTCTTCAATCTCTTCCACCATTTTGGAAATATTCCCCGTATTGTCCTTGACTTCCACAGACAGAGTCAGTGTTGCCACACCGTTAACCGGAATACTCTGGTGAATGGTCAGGATGTTGGCCTTGTACACTGCCACAATGTGAAGCAGGTCAGAAAGCAGGCCCTGCTCATCGTCCATCTGCACCACAAAGGTAACGGTTTTTCCCTTCGTGTTGTCATAAAACGGGAAAATATCTTCTTTATATTTGTAAAAAGAACTGCGGCTGATGCCCACACGCTCAGTTGCCTCCTGAACGGTCATCACACGCTCCGATTCCAGAAGCTTCTTGGCTTCCACGACCTTCAGCAATACCTCCGGCACCGCTTTCTGTTTTACCACAAAATACTTGCTTTTCTCTTCCGGCATCATAAATCCTCCCGAAAATCCCTGCCATAAAGGGCAGTCTCTTCTTTGCATGTTCGTCTATCATGAACATTTGTGCTCATGTGAGAGATATTAGCACAAAAAAAAGCAGAGCGCAAGCTTTTTCTTGCATACACTCTGCTTTTCTAAAGAATCAAAATTTAATCCTCTGCGGATGCCTTGCGGTCCGGGCAGCCCAGGCTCAGCCAGCGCAGGTAAGCGCTGATGAACGGGTCCAGTCCGCCGTCCAGGACATTTGCCACGTTGCCGGTTTCCTCTCCGGTACGCAGGTCCTTGACCATGGTGTACGGCTGCAGGACATAGGAACGGATCTGGTTTCCCCAGCCGATTTCCTTGACGTCGCCGCGGATGTCGGACAGCTTCTCCGCGTTCTCCTGCTGCTTTAACATATACAGCTTGGCCTTTAACATCTGCATGGCCTTATCCTTGTTCTGGAACTGGGAACGCTCGTTCTGGCACTGTACCACAATTCCGGTCGGAATATGGGTGATACGGATTGCGGAAGAGGTCTTGTTGATATGCTGGCCACCGGCACCGCTGGAACGATACGTATCGATCCGCAGGTCATCCGGGTTGATTTCCACATCCAGGTCTTCCTCGATATCCGGCATAACATCACAGGACACGAAGGAGGTCTGGCGTTTTCCGGCCGCGTTGAACGGGGAAATACGCACCAGACGGTGTACGCCGCGCTCGGACTTTAAGTAGCCGAAAGCGTTTTCACCATTAATCTGAATGGTAACGGACTTAATGCCCGCTTCATCGCCGTCCAGATAATCCAGGACTTCGGTCTTGTAGCCCATCTTGTCTGCCCAGCGACAGTACATACGGTAGAGCATGCTGCACCAGTCGCAGGACTCCGTACCGCCCGCACCCGCGTTTAAGCGCAGGATGGCATTGTATTTGTCGTATTCACCGGACAGCAGGGTCTCCATGCGCAGCTTCTCCAGGTTGTGCTCGAACTCATCCAGCATTTCCTGAATCTCCGGGATCAGGGCCGGGTCTTCTTCCTCATAGCCCATCTCGATCATCACCTGAATGTCTTCATACTGCTGTTCCAGGCCACGGTAGAGATCTACGGTATCCTTCAGATTCTTGGCTTCCTGCACCAGTTTGGTGGCACGGTCGGCATTGTCCCAGAATCCCGGCTCCTCCATGGATTTATCTAACTCATCGATTCGTCTGACCTTGCTATCCAGGTCAAAGTGAATCCCTCACTTCCACTAATGGTTTTTCAAAGGTCGATAATGTGTACTTGAACTGATCTAATTCTACCATTGTGTCACCTTCTTTCATATTAATATTCTTTTTATCTCGGCATCAGATCACGGCCGTGGCACTGTTTGAATTTCTTGCCGCTTCCGCACGGGCACGGATCGTTCGGGTAGATTTTCTGTACCTGGCGTACCTTCGGTGCCTGCGGCGCGGAGGTGTCGCGGTTGGTTCCGGTTACCTTGGCTGCCGGTTCACGCTCGATCTTCTGCTCGACACGGATGTGGAACAGGATGCGGACGGTCTCCTCGGTGATTGCTGCGGTCATAGCCTCAAACATCTCGTAAGCGCTCATCTTATACTCGACAACCGGATCTCTCTGGCCGTAAGCCTGCAGGCCGATACCCTGGCGCAGCTGGTCCATATCGTCGATGTGGCTCATCCACTTGTTGTCAATGACCTTCAGGAGTACTACACGCTCCAGCTCACGGATCTGCTCTGCCTCCTGGAACTCAGCCTCTTTTGCCTCATACAGCTTGATAGCCTCTTCCTTCAGCATATGCTTTAACTCATTCTTCTTGGTCACCGGATGATTCTCCGCGGTGATGGTCTCCAGCGGAATGATCGGGAGCAGAAGGCTGTTTAACTCATTCAGGTCCCACTCGGAAGATGCCTGCTCATCGGAGATGGACAGATCTACGGAGTTCTCCACAATATCGGTGATCATCTTTAAGATGAGGTCACGCATGTTGTCGCCATCCAGAACCTTGCGGCGCTCTGCGTAGATAATCTCACGCTGCTCGTTGTTGACCTCGTCGTATTTTAACAGGTTCTCACGGATGCCGTAGTTGTTGTTCTCAATCTTCATCTGTGCTTTCTCGATGGCACTGGAAAGCATCTTGTGCTCAATCTGCTCACCCTCCGGAACACCAAGAGCCTCAAACATAGCCATAAGGCGCTCGGAACCGAACAGACGCATCAGGTCGTCCTCCAGAGAAATATAGAAGCGGGACTCACCCGGGTCCCCCTGACGGCCAGAACGGCCACGCAGCTGGTTATCGATACGGCGGGACTCATGACGCTCGGTACCAATGACCTTTAAGCCGCCTGCTGCCTTTGCCTCGTCATCCAGCTTGATATCGGTACCACGGCCGGCCATGTTGGTTGCGATGGTAACAGCGCCGTGGATACCAGCGTCTGCTACAATCTCAGCCTCCAGCTCATGGAACTTCGCGTTCAGGACCTTATGCTGGATGCCGCGCTTGGTCAGCATCTTGCTTAACAGCTCAGAAGTCTCGATGGTGATGGTACCAACCAGTACCGGCTGTCCCTTCTCATGGGAAGCCACAACATCGTTGACAACTGCCTCGAATTTTTCTTTTTTGGTTTTGTATACTGCATCCTCGTGGTCGATACGCGCAACCGGACGGTTGGTCGGGATGGCAATCGCATCCATGCCGTAGGTGTTACGGAACTCTTTCTCCTCGGTCAATGCAGTACCGGTCATACCGGCTTTCTTGCGGAACTTGTTGAAGAAGTTCTGGAAGGTAATGGTTGCCAGCGTCTTGCTCTCGCGGCGTACATTCACATGCTCCTTCGCCTCGATTGCCTGATGCAGGCCGTCAGAGTAACGGCGGCCCGGCATGATACGTCCGGTAAACTCATCGACAATGAGAACCTCATCGTCTTTTACCACGTAGTCCTTATCGCGGAACATTAAGTAGTTTGCGCGCAGGGCCAGAATGATGTTGTGCTGGATCTCCAGGTTTTCCGGATCTGCCAGGTTCTCAATATGGAAGAACTGCTCTACCTTCTTAACGCCTTCCTCGGTTAAGTTAACGACTTTATCCTTCTCGTTTACAACGAAATCTCCGGTCTCCTCAATGTCCTCACCCATGATGGCGTTCATCTTGGTGAACTCGCCGGACGCCTCGCCGCGTACCAGCTGGTGAGCCAGCACGTCGCAGACCTCGTAAAGCTTGGTGGACTTACCGCTCTGGCCGGAAATGATCAGCGGGGTTCTTGCTTCATCGATCAGGACGGAATCGACCTCATCGATGATGGCGTAATCCAGGTTGCGCAGAACCATCTGGTCTTTATAGATTGCCATGTTATCACGCAGGTAATCGAATCCCAGCTCGTTGTTGGTCACGTAGGTGATATCGCAGTTGTATGCGGCCTTACGCTCCTCAGAGGTCATCGGGTTTAATACCACGCCAACGGTCAGGCCCAGGAAGCGGTGAACCTGTCCCATCCACTCAGCATCTCGCTTTGCCAGATAGTCGTTGACGGTTACGATGTGAACACCCTTGCCTGCCAGCGCGTTTAAATATGCCGGAGAGGTGGAAACCAGTGTCTTACCTTCACCGGTTCTCATCTCGGCAATACGGCCCTGATGCAGGACGATACCACCAATGAGCTGTACCGGATAATGCTCCATGTTCAGCACACGCTTTGCTGCCTCACGGACTGTAGCAAATGCCTCCGGAAGAATGTCATCCAGAGTTTCGCCGTTTGCCAGGCGCTCCTTGAAGATACGGGTATTGTCCCGCAGTTCCTCATCGGTCTTTGCCTGCATGGTCGGGCGCAACGCTTCGATCTTGTCCACAATCGGGTAGATCATCTTCAATTCCCGCTCACTGTGGGTGCCAAATACTTTTTCTATGAGATTCATATAATTCTTTCTCCTAAACTTTCTTTGTTTCGTCTGTCTCGTTTCTACTATTATAAGTCAATCTTTGATATTGTACCACCATCCCCTGATTTATTCAAGTTTTAGGCCCTTTGTTCACAAAAAATTTACTTCCTTAATAAAAATAAATGAAAAGGCGACATAAAAGTAAAATTATGGTAAACCTGTCAGGTTGCACAAAAACTATGTTCGATTCACAACTTATCCACGTTATCCACAATATCCACGAAAAATACATCCACATCCATTTTCCCTGATTTTCAGCCAAAAATGAGTTATGCACCAAGTTATCCACATTATCCACAAAGTTTTCCCACATTTTTCCGTTTATTTCCCGTGGAAAAGAACGCGGTTTTCTTTGTTCATATCTCATAAATCCAATGTTTACGCCAAAAAATACAGGAAAAACGCTTGACTTTTCCACATCCGCAAAGGTAGAAATGCAATTTCTTTTTTGTGGATAAAGTATGTGTTTTTATTTTTTATTCCCAATAATTGTCTCAACAATTTCCTTGTTTTGGTTGAAATTTTCGGTTTTATATGTTATACTTAGAACATCTCAAAAGAAGGAGCTGATGACTTATGCGTTATACGATTACAGGCAGAAATATTGATGTGACTCCGGGGCTTCGCGCCGCCATTGAGGAAAAAATCGGAAAACTGGAACGTTACTTCCTTCCGGATACAGAAATCATCGTAACTCTCAGTGTACAGAAAGACAAACAGAAAATCGAGGTTACTATCCCGGTTAAGGGCAACATTATCCGTGCTGAAGAATCCAGCAATGACATGTACGTATCCATCGACCTGGTAGAGGAGATCATTGAACGCCAGCTTCGTAAGTACAAAAACAAACTCATCGACAAAAAGCAGTCCGCACAGTCCTTCTCCGATCTGTTTATCAGTGAGGAAGCTGAGCCGGAGGACGAAATCCAGATTGTAAAGACCAAACGTTTCGCCATGAAACCGATGGATCCGGAAGAAGCCTGCGTACAGATGGAACTGTTAGGACATAACTTCTACGTATTCTTAAACGCAGAGACCGAAGAAGTCAATGTCGTTTATAAGAGAAAAGGACAGACTTACGGACTGATTGAGCCGGAGTTCTAAACTTTCATACTTTTCAAAAAGCCCCCGGGATTTTTTCCCGGAGGCTTTTTCTTTTGCGCAATTCTGTTAAATGCATTTGCGCAGCCACTTACCGCTCTCCCAATGGGAAAGAACAGATACCAGCAGCGCAAACAGCAGCATCGGCACAAAAATGCACAGCGTAATATTCTGTTTGGTGAGGGGAAGCGGATTCCACTTTACCGTCCAGGAGAAGAAATAAAAGAAATAGAAATGGGAAAAATACACCCATTCACTCATCTCCCGCAGGGTAACAAAGAAACGGGCCCCGGTTCCCGTAAAGCCCATAAAAAACTCAGTCAGGCAGACCGCCGCCGGAGCTGCGGTGAATACCATATTGGTATTGAAACAGGTGGACACCTCTTTGTACATCAGAGCCAGAAACACCACGCTTCCGCCAAGGGAAAACAACACCGGCATGCGCCAGGTCTTTCTGGAAAACCAGAGTCCCAGTGCCAGGTAAAAGCTTCCGTAAAACAGGCCGTTTCGCATAGTCACAAATTTCGGTGCGTACCACCAGACAAATTCCTGGATTTTCATGGGCGCCCGCTCCGTAAAATACCAGTTGTCACAGATGCAGCCGAACACAAATAAAACTCCCGTCAGAATCAAAAGCATCCAGATCCGGAATCCGGCACGGTAACCGGTCCATACGATCAGGACCGCCACGGCCAGAGCCGGAAGATACCAGAGCTGGGCAATGGTGCTTGAGAAAAAGAAAGAATGAACGTATGCTTTCAGTGTCTCCATGATAGTGGCCGTGCCATGATACCAGTTAAAAATATCGATAGGCCAGTAAATGACGCACCAGAGCAGATACAGCTTCACAATACGCCAGGCATAACGCCCCACCACCGGCCATCCGCTCTTCTTGTCCGTATCCGGGATTTTCCGGAACAGCAGGAAGCCTGCAATCATAAAAAACACCGGAACAGCCAGATTGGAAAGCCAGCTGCCAATGATCAGGCGCCAGCGGCTTTCTGCCGGATAAAACACCTGGATCATATGCCGCGCGGCCACCAGGACCGCCATCACAAATTTCAGCAGGTCCAGGCCGCAATATTGTTTTTTTCCATTCATAAACCGTTCACTCCTAATCCAGGAATGTGACTGCCTTGCACGGCGTACGGTAGTTGTATTTGGTAATGGTAATACCCGTGGTCGGGTTGCTGGAGTGGATGATCTTGCCGTCTCCTATGTAAATGGCCACATGGTTGATGTAGCTTCCGCTGGCATAGAACAGCAGATCACCAGGCTGGATAGCCGACATGGAAATTTCTTTTCCCTTTGCCGCCTGGTCCCTGGAGCTTCTTCCTGTGGTAATGCCAAAGTGTGCAAAGACAGACTGGGTGAAGCCGGAGCAGTCCGCGCCATTGGTCAGGCTGGTGCCGCCATATACATACGGATTACCCAAAAACTGCTTTGCGTAAGCTACGATGGCAGTTCTGGTCGCGGATACAACCGCCGCGGAACTTCCAGGCCCCGCAACCGGAGAAGAAACCGTGCCGGAGGACGGGCCGGAGGAACCAATCTGGGCAGAACTGCCCTGATCAGAGCTGTTCTGAGAGGAATCCGTCTTTCCAGGAGCAGAGGCCGCGGTTTTGCCTGAAGAACTGCTCTGTCCCGCGGACGGGCTCTGTGCCTGGCTGCCTGCCGCGGTATTCGCGGACGGAGCGCTGGTCATTGCAGAATCGTCACTCTGGGACGGATTGGCCGGAATGATGACATCCTTGTTCTCTTCTACTTTAATGGTCTGCTCCAGATTTGCGATAGCGGTCTGGGCATCGCGCTTTCTCTGAGCTTCTTCTTCCAGCTTCTGGCGTTCTTCCTCCAGAGAGACCGCCTGATCAAATTCTACTTCTACTTTACAGTAAGATTTTGCAATATAACCAATCAGGTCTGCATCGACCTCTACTTTATAAAAGTCACCTTCGTCGCCCTGAACTACATAGCGGGATCCGCTGGAAATCATAGTCAGGACATTGCTGGTGAGATTCGGTTCCTCACGCAGGCGTAAATTGTCCACGCTGACAGTAACAAATTCCCGTCCAATAGACTGAGCCAGAGTCTCTGCCTCCTGCCCGGTGATAAAATACTGGGACTTGATAAAGCCGTTGACCGTTCCGGACTGGATACGGTACCAGCTTCCCCCCTCTCCCTCCACGGTTTCCAGAATGGTTGCCGCGCAGTTATTATAAATTTTACCTACAATCTTGCTGTTTGTAGTTGCCTGTTCCCGGATATTTACATAATCCGATACCTGGGATACCGCAATATTTTCATAGTCTGCAGGTGCCGCCACAAGGGTTGCCTCATGAACGGATTTTGCTGCATCCGCATAAGCGGAAAACGGGCAGGATGCCGCCGCGCAAAGGCAGGTTACTGCCAGTACTTTCTTCCATGTTTTCATGCATATTCGCCTTTCCTGCTGCCATATTCCCTGTTCTCTCTGAAACGCCGGGAAGAGACAGCTATTTCCTGTTTCCACTGTAATCTGTCATTCAGTATAACATAAGTCTCCAGAAAGTTACAGGGAGTTCGCAAAATTGTAATCGAATCGTAAAATGTATGAAGTAACTGACCAAAAAGATTTTTTATGATAAAATAGGAAGCAGAGAAAGGAGTGATCTTTATGGCAAAGAAAGTTGTTCTTGTAACGGGTGCTTCCCGTGGAATTGGAAAAGCCATTGCCGTAAAATTTGCCAAGAAAGGCTATAACGTCATCATCAACTGCGCCCACCGGGAGCAGGAGCTGATGCAGACCAAAAAAGAAATCGAAAGTTATCAGGTAACCTGCGCCGCATTTCTGGGCGACATGGGAGACATGGCAGTCTGTGAGCAGCTGTTTTCCATGATCCGCAAGCAGTTCGGCTCGCTGGATGTTCTGGTCAACAACGCAGGCATCGACTACATCGGCCTGCTGCAGGATATGTCACCGGAGGACTGGGACCGCATTCTGCGCACCAACCTGACCTCTGTCTTTAACTGCTGCAAGCTGGCCATTCCGCTCATGCTTCCGGCCGGACACGGAAAGATTGTGAACATTTCCTCCGTCTGGGGCTGCGTAGGCGCTTCCTGCGAGGTGGCCTATTCCGCAACCAAAGGCGGCATCAACGCCTTCACCAAGGCCCTTGCCAAAGAACTTGCACCCAGCAACATTCAGGTAAATGCTGTAGCCTGCGGTGCCATCGACACCGAGATGAACCAGTGGCTGGAGGAAGATGAACTCATTCAGCTGGTGGAGGAAATCCCTGCCGGACGTCTGGGACGCGCGGAGGAGGTTGCTGACTTTGTCTATCACCTGGGCTATAAGGGTTCTTATTTAACCGGTCAGGTCATCGGACTGGATGGCGGCTGGATCTGATTTTTACAAAGGAGAGTTTATGGAATTCAAGCAACTGCAATCCTTCGTGGCCGTAGTCGACTACGGCAGCTTTACCAGGGCATCGGAGAAGCTTTTCATCTCCCAGCCCACCATCAGTACCCACATCCACCAGCTGGAGGAGGAGTTTCAGTCCTGCCTGCTGGTACGCACCACAAAAAACATTGAGCTGACACCACGCGGGCAGGAGTTTTATGAATGTGCCGTAAGTATCCTGAGCCTGAAAAATCATCTGATTGAAAGCTGGATCAACGAAAGCCGGAACGTCATCCATCTGGGAGCTTCCACCATTCCATCCGCCTATCTGCTGCCGGAGCTTCTTCCGGCCTACAAAAAGCAGTGCCCGGAAACCTATTTCAACATCCATCAGAGCGACAGTCAGGGCATCCTGGATAAGATTCTGGAAGGCAGCTTTAATCTCGGTCTGGTGGGCATGACCTGTGAGGATGAGCGTTTCTGCTTCGAGCCCTTTTACCAGGACCAGATGGTACTCATCACACCGAAAAATGCGTATTTTGAACAGCTAAAATCCTCCGGTACATCCATCGACACAATCTTAAGATCAGAACCCCTGATTCTGCGGGAAGAAGGCAGCGGAAGCCGCAAGTTTGTCTACGAGCTTCTGGAAAACCTGCACATCCCGGAAAGCTCCCTGAATGTCACTGCCCGCTTAAACGACCAGGAATCCATCAAGAATCTGGTTGCCAACGGGCTTGGCATTTCCGTCATATCAAAAGCGGCCGCCTGCAGCCCCGGATCCGATCAGAAACTTCTTGTTTTTGATCTTCCGGTGGTTGCAGACAGCCGCAGCCTGTATCTGGTGTACCATAAGAATTATATCTTAAAACCTTATGTACATCACTTTATGGAGTTTGTATTACATTTTTATAAAAAGTCGGCCCTGTAATTATCCGTTTTTCTGGATTTCCATATCTTTTGGAAGAACCAGGCTCAGAATGATTGCCATAACGAATACAACGGCTTTATGATCTGTCCGTTTTATTCTATCCCCATCAGAACTTGCGGATCGTATCATCTTCATCTCCAATATCCTCAATTTTACGGATCACCGCAAAATAGCTGAATCCATTATCGGTAGTGATTTCCACCCGGTCCCCTACTTTATGCCGCAGGATTGCTTTTCCAAGCGGAGACTCGATGCTGACCATGTTGTGCATGGAATTGCCCCGGATACTGGTTACCAGTTTATATGTTTCTTCTTCGTCATCGTCTTCCATATAAAGGGTAACTGCCTTGTTCAGGCCCACCTCATCAGACTTCGACGCATCTGAGATCACGATTGCGTTTTTCAGCATATTCTCCAGATAACGGATCCGGCTTTCATTCTGGTTTTTATCTTTCTTGGCCGCATAATACTCAAAATTCTCACTTAAATCTCCCTGGGCTCTGGCTTCCTTTACTGCTTCCAGACACTCAGGCCGGACTACCAGCTTCCGGTGATCAATCTCTGCCTGAATTTTTTCTACGTCAGATTTTGTCAGTTTTTCTCTCATAATCCTTATCTCTTTTCTGTTTCTTACCTGTCCTGGTAACTGTTCAGTACCCTCACAGTTACCTGTCCTGTTCTTCTTTGCAGGCTGCTTCTGCCAGCCGTTCCATTTTATGCTTGTGGCGCTGTCATCAGTTTTACAAGCAGCTCCACAATTTTCTCCATGGACTGGATGGAAATAAACTCATACTTTCCATGAAAATTTGCTCCTCCGGTGCACAGATTCGGACACGGAAGGCCCTCATAGGAAAGGCGCGATCTGGCGCATCTGCTCTTTTTTCTTTTCAAATTTTTCCATGTCGTGATCGCAGATCAGATACTTCAGTACAGAAGTTTCTACGTCTCCGGTAAAATGATCCAGATGGAAAAATCCCTCATAGCCCTCTGTATACAAATGTAAAAAGCGATCCACTACCTGTGACATGTAAGACAGCTCCTTTTTATTCTTTTTTCTGATTACTTCCCTCTTTTTGCAGAAGTTGTGTAAATTTTATTATAGCACAAAAAACCGTCCTTGCAAAGAATTGCAAAAACGGTTTTTTATATACTTTAGCCGATTCCACCCATCAGCGCACCTGCCACTAGTGCCACAAATGCGGCTGGTACCAGCACATACTTTCCAAGGGGAATAAACCAGTTCCCGATTTTCTTTTCTCTTCCACGGTTCACTGCCTCGACCGCGAAGTCCTTTCCGGCAACCCAGAAGAACATGATGCCGGCGAGCATGGCCCCCAGCGGACAGATATAGATGGATACCACATCCATCCAGCCAGACACAATACCCTGAATGAACAGCGCCGCACCGCAGCCTGTGACCGCAATCACAGCCACCGCAGCCGGACGCTTCAACCCCAGACGTTCCTGCAGCGTCTCCACGGGAGCCTCATAAAGATTCACCAGAGAGCTCATGCCCGCAAACAACACGCAGACATAAAAAATCATACCGCAGATCTTACCGCCCGGCATGCCGTTAAATACATTCAGAAGGTAAATGAACATCAGGCCTGGACCACCGGAAGAAAGTTCTGCACCACCTGCCGCCATACCCGGAATAATGACAAAGGCAGCCAACAATGCGGCCAGCGTATCAAAAAACGCTACATTCCGCGCAGAACCAACAATATCCTCGAAATCACTCAAGTAAGAGCCGTAAATTACCGTTCCATTGCCCGCAATGGACAGGGAGAAGAACGCCTGTCCAAACGCGTAGATCCAGAGGCGTACGTCTTTCAGCCCCTCCGGGTTGATGGTAAAAATATAATGATATCCATTTTCCGAGCCAGGCAGCGTAAAGATGTATACGCTCAAGCCCAGAAACAGCACAAACAAAAGCGGCATCATCACCTTGTTGGCTTTCTCTATTCCGCCAGCAATACCAAATGCCATGATGACAGCAGTCACGAGAACCGTAATCACCAGCCAGCTGTTGTTACCGAAGCTGGTGGCAGTACTGTCAAACAGGCCACCAATTGCCCCCATGTCCTGCCCCAGCGTATACAAATTTCCACTGAGTGCCAGAAACGCATACTTGAAGATCCATCCCACCACTACCGTATAGCCGACTGCCAGCGCCATGGAACCCAGAACCGGAATCATGCCGATCAGTTCACCGGTCCGTTTCTTTCCGGTGCGAAGCTCCGTGCACATACCGAAGGCCTTAATGGGCCCGCTCTTGGCCGCGCGTCCCAGCGCCATCTCCTCAATCACACCGGTAGACGCGATCAGAATCACAAACATCAGATAAGGAAACAGAAATGTCATTCCGCCCCAGTCTGAAACAATGTACGGGAAACGCCAGATATTTCCCATGCCAACCGCCGAACCAATGCACGCCAGCACGAAACCGGTCCGGCTTTTAAACCCATCCCTTTCTTTTGCCATGAAATAAATTCCCTTCTGATAAAATAAGTCGGTACAGCAAAATACTGCCCGGTATAACAACAAAAGCCCGGGAAGCCAAAGCTTCCGGGCTTTTGAATATTCTGCAAATACGGATTATCGCTTGCTGAACTGCAGTGCGCGACGAGCGGCTTTGAGGCCGTACTCACCTGACCTTGATCCGAAAAGTCCAGGATTCATGCGGCTTTTCTGGATTCCCTCTCTCAGTAAACCCATAGGTAAACCCACGAAATCGCGAAATTTTTGGTGCAGTTTAACGCAGCCCGAATGCAGCATTCACAACGCTGCTTAATTCCTCAGGTTTATTATACTTGACTTTCGCATAGATGTCCATAGTCGTTTTGCTGTTCTCATGGCCTGCCAGATATCATGCTGATACAGCACCCGGCAGTGCTTTCTGAAAATATGGTTTCTCTGTACTTTTTCTTATCACCCCAGAGATGTAGGATTTCTCACAGGCGGCAGTGTGCTTCACTGCTCCATTGGAATTTAACCATCCCGCCTTCCTTATGGCCGGACCGCGAATTACGGAAGTATCATTGTCCCTGCCTGGCTTTAACACCGCCGCCGGTTGCAATCCGGCATTTGCTTCTGCGAAACCGCTATCGCCCCGATGGGCTTCATGGCGTGCAGTCGAAGGCTCGACCAAACAGGAATGGACCTGAAGAATGAGTATTCAGTTTTCAAGGGACATCCGGACTTTCGTCCTTCTCTTAGAAATCGCCCGTACACCTTGTCCTGAATCAAAAGGGCTATTCTATTCTGTTTTCAGGGTGATTTATAGTTCAATTATGTGGCAAAACTGTGGCAAACCTTTACGATTTTTTTCGAAAATGCTATGATACTTCTATCCCACGGCAAGACTGCCGTTGTCATTTTATCACATCAAACAGAAAGGACAGATGGTTCCATGTCAAAACTCATATACGTTGCAGATGACGAGGAGAACATCCGCTCTCTGATTCAGATATTTTTAGAAAATGAAGGCTACCGGGTGGAAACCTTTTCTGATGGGCACAGTATTCTCCAGGCAACTGAACGTTTTATGCCTGACCTGATCATATTGGACATCATGATGCCGGGAGAAGACGGACTCAGTGTGTGCTCCAGTATCCGCAAAAAAAGTCCCGTTCCCATCATCATTGTCTCTGCTAAGGACACTCCTCTTGACCGTATAACCGGCATTTCACTTGGAAGCGATGACTATATTACGAAACCATTTCTCCCGCTGGAACTGACCACCCGGGTGAAGGCTCTGTTCCGAAGGATTGAACTGACGGAAGATCAGCACAGACAGGTGGAGCAGACCACATATCAATGCGGAAATGTGCAGCTTGACACCCGATCCCATAAAGTTCTGATCGAGCAGAATCCCATTTCCATAACCCCAAAGGAATATGAATTTCTGCTCTACCTCTTTGAGCGTAAGCATGTGGCTGTTTCCAAAGCAGAGCTTCTGACCAATGTTTGGAACTTTCAAAGTGCGCTGGATGATGCCCGGGTTGCCGATGATCTGATCAAGCGGCTTCGTAAGAAATTCCGGGAGCACCAGGCCACCGCTGTACTGGAAACAGTATGGGGATACGGCTACCGACTGACAGACACCATCCAGGGAGGAACTGTATGAAACATCGACTCCACACCCATATTTTTTTCCCAGCACTGCTGGTCATTGTACTGTTCTCGGTTGCGGTCTGTCTGGGCTTTACCTTCACCTCCGGGCGGTATACCCGATATACCGCCGAAAAGCGGCTGAATGTGCTGATGCAGAGTATTGACCGGGAATACTCCCGGATCTATGGTGCACTTCCTCCCGTTGAAAGTTTGGATCACTCCAGTCAGCGGGAATATGCAAAACAGCTGCTGAATCAGGTAAAAGAACGACTGAAGCATGGGGAGCGTGACGCAGATCTTCTGGTGTTGAATTCCAAAAAGAAGGTGGTCTATCCTTCTGATGTCTCTGTCGTTTCCCCTGCGCTGCAGTTGTATGAAGAATGTCTTCACCAGATGGAGGACGGCAGTCTTATGCCGGGTTCCCCCGTTCTGCTGAAGCTGTCCGGCAATCCATTTCTGGTACAGCTTTATGAAGTAAAGTCCACAGGCAATATCCGGGCTCAATATTACATCGGCTACACCAGAATTCCTGATTTAAGCCTGCTTTTATCCTACACCTGGCAGCTGCTGGCAGCTATCGTGGTCATCTGTCTGCTGCTGGCAGCTCTTGCCGTATGGCTGCTTGCCAGAATCATCTCCCGTCCCATCGAGTCTCTCTGTCAACAGGCTGACCAAATTGGAGCCGGTTCCTATATCCCACTGGAAGAACAGTACGCGATCACCGAACTTGACAAACTGAAAAACTCATTCAATGACATGACTCGCCGTCTGAAGGAGGCTGAGGAGCAGAATACCCGTTTTTTCCAGAATGTGTCCCATGATCTGCGTACCCCTCTGGTGGCAATCAGCGGATACGCCCAGGGTATTCAGTGCGGCATTCTGCCGGATGATAAAAAAGCGGCAGAAATCATTCTGACCGAAAGCCTTCGCATGAAACAGTTGGTAGAAAGCATTCTGGCTATTTCCAAGATGGACAATCATGCTTTCCAGCTCCATATGACCGATATCCAGCTGGATGAATTTCTGGAAGAGCAGGTAGATCTACTCCAGGGAGCGCGAAACGGCAAGGAACTTGTGATTCACCAGGCTGTCCCCACGACCATCAAAGCAGACCCGGATCTTCTGTCCCGGATCTTTCAAAATGTGATTTCCAACTGTATCCGCTATGCCGCCACAAAAGTCTCTGTGGATCTCTCCATCCAGGACTCCCGGGCATTGATCACAGTTTCTGATGACGGCCCCGGCATCTCCCCGGAAGATCTCCCCTATATCTTTGACCGCTTCTACAAAGGAGAACACGGAAACTTCGGCATCGGCCTTTCTGTTGTAAAATCCGGCATTGAGTACATGGACGGAACTATCACAATTGAAAATAAGGCTGCCCCACACCATGGTGCGGTATACAGCCTTACTCTTCCGGTTGTGACTCCTGCTGATTATAAACCCTGCTGATAAATCGTCTGAACCACCGGCTGCATATGTGCAAGCCAGGTATTATTTGCAGCATCATAGAACTTGGTATCTGAATTAACTGCAAACGGAATCCTGGCGGATGTCAGCGCTGACGTCATAAAGGAAGAAAATGCGACCTGTTCTTCTATAGAATAGTCATCTCCTTTGTTGTAGTTGCCTGGCATCCATGCACCAACCCAGGTGGGCACACCGGTCTGATTCTGCCATGCAAGAGCCAGATTGATCTTGTCTGTAATCAGCTTCTTCTCAAAGTCGGTTCCCGTAGTCCACTTCTTCTTGTCGTTGGTCTTGTCCGGGCCCGATGCATAGAAATGCCACTCTGCCATCAGATAACCATTGTGGGATGACGGAATCCGCAGTTCGTGCAGATAAGTAGGATCAGAACGCAGTCTCGGAGAAATGATGATGATCCGGTCCGGATTGGTCTCTCGGATTGCAGACACCGTCTGCTCATAAAGCTGATTCAAAGTCTCCGGCTGCTTGTTGACTGCATCCGAAGACTCAATCATCAGATCAAAGGACAGCAGGTGAGAGACATTCCGATAATGCTCCGCCACCGTACGCCACCACGCTGTCACATCCGTCATGGTCTGCTCCGTCGGATTGACCTTGAATTCGTGAGCCTGATAAGCCAGCACCGGGATCACGCCGTTATTTAAACAGTCCAGAATCTGACGATCCAGATTCTGGAACAGAGCATCATTGGCCTCATCCTTTACCCGGATTCTCACATGATCCACTCCGGCCTGCTTGAAATCCTTTACCATCTGCTCACTGTAGGTCTCCGTCTGTTTCCGGAACTCCGACCAGGTAACATCCATGCCTCGTCCCAGCATACTCTGGTAGGTCCAGGGAGAGACAGCCTCGTCCTGATTGAATCCGATTCCCGGAATATAAGCACCGTCTGCTCCAACCACATATCCGTCCGGCGTCATGGTATTGGCTTCCATATATCCATCTGCTCCAAAATAATACCAGCGTCCGTCTGTATCTTCCAGCCATCCATTCCGGATACAAGACTGATCATCCTGCTCATACCACCATCCCGCTGCATCACTTTTCCACTGTCCTGCATATGCGGGCATCGCTGCCGTCATCTGAATACCACAAAGCAAAAGTCCCATCAGACATAATTGTTTTCTCATTCTATATCCTCCAATTCTTTCCATTACTCACGGGCAAATCTGCCACGCATACTTAGCATACATAATTTTGTCCCGGAAAGATAGTGAAACGAACGTGAAAAAATGTGGCAATTTTGTATGAAGCATTGGCCATTCAGATTTGAAAACAACACAGATTTACTCAAAAACCAGCGTCGTAACGAAACGTAAAGCCCTTGAAAAACTGGAAGATTCCAAACCATTAACGAAAGATGAGGATCCATCGACCACAGATTGGACATCAAATGAAAGTTTGATGGATTGGCTTAGGTCGTTAGGTAAATAGTTATGACAAGTATTCGAACAAGAGATAGCCCGAGCCTATGAAACTTTTTCTGTAAAATAACCTAAGTAAGGTCCTTCTATGATACAATAAATATCATTAGGAGGGCC
>NZ_JBBMFJ010000038.1:0-27867 GCF_040096075.1 Ventrimonas faecis | reverse complement strand
TGGGATTTTTGCCTGCAAGCCCATGTTTTCATACGGTCAGCGCAGTGAATGCGCAGACCTACTGAACAGTTACCATTATACCATATTATTTCGGAAAGCCATGGGGCAATTTTTTCAACAGGACGCAATTTCCCATGAAACATAAAAAGGAGCCCACCCTTCAGTGAACTCCTCATCTTGCCAGCACTTAATTCAATTTCTGAATGATTGCATCGCGGTACATCTCGGTCGTTGCCGTTCCGTGCAGATCCGGTGTCAGGCATGTGCCCTCTTCCAGTACTGCGTCGACCGCCTTACGGATCTTTGCCGCGCACTCGCGCTGATCCAGATGCTCCAGCATCATGCAGGCAGACCACAGAAATGCGGTCGGATTGGCAATATGCTGTCCGGCAATATCCGGCGCGCTGCCGTGAACCGCCTCAAACATAGCGTAATCTGTTCCCAGATTGCTGGATGGAAGAAGGCCAAGACCGCCTATCAGTCCGCTCGCCAGATCCGACAGCAGATCCCCATACAGATTCGGTGTTACAATAATGTCGAACTGATTTGGATTCATAACCATCTGCATGCAGGTATTGTCAATAATCTTGTCGTTATGTTCAATCTCCGGGTACTCTTTCGCAATTTCATTGAAAATGCTTAAAAACAGGCCGTCGGACATTTTCAGGATATTGGCCTTGTGTACGCAGGTTACTTTCTTCCGGCCATGAGCCTTCGCGTACTCAAACGCATCACGGATGATCCGGGTACTTGCTTTTCGCGTAATAATCTTGGTTGCGTGAACGGTGTTCTCATCAATCTGCGCTTCCACGCCAACGTAAAGATCTTCCGTATTCTCGCGGAAAATGACCATGTCAACATCATGGAATGGAGTCTCAACCGCGATATTAGATTTTGCAGGGCGAATATTGGCATAGAGGTCATATTTCTTTCGCAGCGTTACGTTCAGAGAACGGAAACCATGACCGATCGGAGTTGTGATCGGAGATTTCAGCAACACGTGGTTTCGGTCAAAGGACGCATATGCCTCTTCCGGAATCAGCGCGCCATTCTTTATCCACTCTGCTTCACCAACATTATAGATCTCATAATCCAGTTCTGCGCCTGCTGCCTGCAAAATTTCCAGCACACAATCCGTAATTTCCGGTCCGATTCCATCTCCCTTAAATACTGTAACCGTTTTCTTCATTCCATGACCTCCTGATTTCTATCCTGCATTTTTTATTTTTTCAAATACTAGCACAAGATAAAATCAAAGTCAATAGGTTGTGTCAATCACAATATATTGCTTTTGATTTAGAACAACTGGAGATATGGATCAATAACCGGTAATATGATTGGCAATTCCGTTATCCATGAAATAGGCCCGTCGATTGCTTACCACATCTGTGACATCACCATTATTATACAAATCACAATAGCCAATAATACCAGAATATAATAACCAGGACGAGACCGCTCTTACTTCATTTCTACTTACTGGTTCTTTTACTGATTCTTTTACAAAATCCGTCACCCGTTCTATCGGATTTTTCCCTGTACCCTTCTTTTCTTCCAGAATCTGAACCATCACCGCTTTATAGGTCTCATTGAAAATACTAAGCGCTGTGCTATTTGAAAAGAATCTACTGGATTCTGCAGTAAATGTCTGAATCAAGTTCTCCAGAACATCCATACAATCTGCTTCATTCTTTGTTTTCAACCAATAACACATCGGTGAAGAATTCGTAAGGAAATCTGCCTCATAAATTTCACACGCCCAAATTTAGTAAAAAATCTGGAAATCCGCATAAATGTGAGGGTTTGGTAAGGATGTTTTTAAGATTTAGGTTTTGCGGTATAGTATGTTGCGTACTATACCGCTTTCCCTTTCCACAAAGTGACCTTTGAGTGGTCGAATACTCCGATATGGTTATAGATAATTTCAATTTCCTGTAAGCGTTTACCGCTGCTCTTATCAGGAGCATGGACAATAATTTTGTCGATAAACTCATGTACAATTTCTGGTGTTAGTTCTGTAAGGTTAGTGTACTTGCGGACTACTGAAAGAAATTGCTTTACATCCACAGATTGTTTTTCTTCTTTCTGTAATTCTTTCTCTAAGGAAGTCTGTTCTTTCTGCAAAGTATGCTGTTCTTCCTCATATCCTTTTGAAAGTTTCATAAAGCGCTCATCTGAAAGTTTTCCACTAATATTGTCTTCATAAATCCGTTGAAAAATTTTGTCCAACTCTTGAATACGGGAATGGATTTCTGTAAGCCGTTTTTTCTTTTGCGACAGTTCTTTATTTCTTTGCCGCATATCCGTATCCATGACCATCTGAACAAATTCATCTTCATAATCTGATACATAGCGGATAACTTCTTTCAGGTTTTCCAGCACAATTTGTTCGACTACTACATTACGAATATAGTGCATAGTACATGATTTTGAATTGTGCCGGTAATTGCTGCATACAAAATTATGTTTCTCTGCGCTCTGTGCCATTTGCCTATGAAATGTCATTTTGCTTCCGCAATCTGCACAGTAGAGCAAACCAGAGAACATAGGCATATCCCCCATTTTGGTAGGGCGGCGTTTTCCGGAACGGATTTTCTGTACAATCTCAAAGGTTTCCTTGTCAATGATTGCTTCATGGGTATTCTCAAAAATCCTCCATTGTTCAGGACTGTTATCAATTTTTTTGCGATTTTTATAAGACTTAACATGGGTCTTAAAATTCACAGTATGTCCTAAATAATCCATTCTTTCTAAGATGTGAGATACCACAGTTGCGCTCCACAGATACTTGTCAGGTGGAAGAACGGTTCGTGGCTTTTCCCCATGCTCTAACGCATAATAAGTAGGGCAAAGAATTTTTCTTTCCGTTAGAATATTTGCAATTCGTGTCGGTCCATAACCATTGACACATAAACGGAAGATTTCCCGAACCACTTCGGCGGCTTCTTCATCTATAAGCCATTCCTTTTTATTGTCAGGATTCTTCATGTAGCCATAAGGAGCGTGAGAACCGATATGCTCGCCTGCCATTCCTTTAGAACGTTTGACTGCACGGATTTTTTTGCTGGTGTCCTTTGCGTACCATTCGTTGATTATGTTACGAAATGGGGTAAACTCATTCTCCCCCACATGGCTATCCACGCCATCATTGACAGCAATAAAATGGACATCCATGTTCGGGAACATAATTTCTGTGTACATTCCCACCTGCAAATAATCACGCCCAAGTCTTGACATATCTTTGACTATAACGCGTTTGATTCTTCCTGCTTCGACCTCTGCAATCATTCTTTGAAAATCTGGTCTGTTGAAATTTGTACCAGAAAATCCATCATCTACAAAAAACACATAAGGCTGATACCCATGTTCGATTGCATAACGCTTCAGGATTTTTTTCTGGTTAATAATACTGTTTGAATCACCCTCCTGTTTATCATCTTGTGAAAGCCGACAGTATAATGCGGTTAATTCCTCTGTTTGATTTCCAATCGGATAAATGGAAGTGATAGTGTTGTTTGACTGCTGTAACATAAATACCTCCTATCCGACAGTCAAACAGACAATGCTTTTGCAACTTTATTGTACCGCATTTTCTGTTTTCTGTCTGCCCTGTTTTATAGCAAAATTATTGTTTCAAGTCATTACGGATAAGCCTTTTTACTTTCGTTACTGCGTCTTCCTGTGCCTGTTCTTTTGAACGGGATTTTACCACATAACAGGTGTTTCCTATCTGGTATTCCCGTATCATTTCAGGGACAGGATTCTTTGTGTTTTCCATAAGATAACAACCTCCTGTTATTTTCTTTGAAGCAAACCGAACAGCTTTCGCTAAAGCTCATGGGAATCTCACCCCTGCATGGTTCTCATCCAGCCGTACCCTTTGCCAACGGTGCTAGATCATCACACGGACTAAGGCTGTACGGAAGTATCATTATCACGATAGAAAGGTCATGGCGGCAGCTCTGCGGTAAGCTGCTTATGGAACGCTGGCAGGAATCGCTATCCGGTTTCATCCCTCCTTTGGTGGGTTACGGCGTGCCAGCCCAACGGCTCTCTTTCTATCGAAACGTATTCGGCTGCTTTATGCTGCGTTGATTAGACGCTTTCTTTTTCAAGGAACAATCCGGCTTTGTTAGCCTGTTAAAATGCACTGGTGATAATGCACTTTAATAGACTGGCAAGCTCTGTCTGGGAAGCATGGGCTTGTCCATGCTTCCACAGGAGAGCGTTATTTTTATTTTGGTTCCCTGATTTCAAAAGATAAAATCTTTGCAATCAGACGTGTTTCCATCCGGCGGCGTAGGGTTTCATCTACAACCATGTGGGTATTCCCATATTCGTCTTTCATGGGACGCATGGAACGGCTGGCAATAAAACCGCTGTAATGGCGTACAATCTGGTTGACTGCTTCAATATCGCCGTCCGCAGCCCTTACAATCACAGGAAACGGAATCATAGGGTGCTTTGCTGTCATGCTTCCTCCTCCATAAATTTTTTGATAAATTCTAGTCCGGCGTGTCTTCTTCTCTGGATAGTAGAACGGTTGACTTCCAGAATTTTTGAAATTTCCGTATCGTCAAATCCAAGAAAATAATATCTCAGGATAACATCACGTTTCTTTCCATCCAGATTTTCTAATGCTTCTGCTAACAGGCTGTTTTCAATACGGACAGTAAATCCATCCATTTCAAAAGTATGGAAGTGGGATGGATAGGTGTCTTCGGAAGAAAACAGATTAACGGTGTAATCGTCCATATCACAAAACAGGGTTTCCCGTTTGCACTGTCTGGACAACGCTTTGAGATAGTCTTTGCGTTCATCTTCCATAGCGACTTTACAGATGTAATCAAACTGGTTCTCTATGGTTGTCTGAAATTCAGATGGCTTCATCATTACTCACCCCCTTTCCAGCCTTGAAAGGGAGCGAGTTGATAGGAATTTCTGCTTCTTTCCCCCTTTTCGCTCTTAGTCCCGACAGGACAGGGGGTGCAGTTGCATTTTTGAATAAAAAAATACACCCATTTTAAAATAAAAATGAGTGCATAAGAAATAACAGTAGAATAAATATGACTTGTCAGTTCATATTCAAAGTCGGACTTCCACAGTGGGGGAGCTATACTTTTTTTAATGAATGTAACTTATGTATGCTGTACAGCAACAAAGAAATCCCCATAGTGGCAATCCTCCTAAATGCCACTACTCATTATTCTGTGTTATCGTTGGTTCAAGAATAGACAAAAAGAAGCGGCGGCTCTAAAAATCAAAGCCACCGCTTCAAAGGCGCGTGAAAATCTATCTGCGATACGACGGCTTTTTTTCTTTACCGTCGTCCGGCAGATTATATATCATTATGTTGTCGATTGAACACTTTAAGAAGAATAATAGTACCAATGAAAATAATAACCATGACGCTTGTACTTAATGCCGGATAATATACAACTTTTTCATCATGTGCATAATTTGAAAACACTAGCCCTGTCGTCATAGGGTATAAATTGATAAGGTTTCCGTCAGCAAGGAATATTCCGCAAAACCCATAGAAGAATGAGAAGATTACCCCAGACAAGAATTTGTCCTGCTTTCTCGTTGTTATAACAATGACTGGAAGAACTGCAATATAGCAACAGGTACTTACAATAAATAGCTGTTCAAGGCTTATCAGGCAAGAATTGAAATTTATATCTGCACAATTCATTATTCCCGCAATTACCAGAGTGACAATAAAACTAAAAATCCACTCAAAGATTACCAAACCATAGCCTACTATTAGTTTAGATAAGATTAACCTAAATTTTGAAACCGGAACAGTCAATATATTTTTTAATGTAAAGTCGGTATATTCCCGGTTAATAGAATATCCAACTACCAATGTAAAAGTGAACGGAAGAAATAAACTAAAATGGTTCCAGATAACTCCCTCTGAAAGCCCCGCGTAACTAACAACGCTGTTGTTGGTTCCAGCTAATTGAAACGCCGCTAAAATAATTGAAAAAAGTACAGATACAATTCCAAGCCAGAGAATATTGTATCGTTTATATTTCAAGAACTCTGTTTTTATTAGTCGCACCATTTCTAAGCACCTCCTAAATTTCCTGCTTGCTTTTATAAATAATCGCAAGCATTAGTGAAGCAATAGCTGTTAATATCAAAATACCAATACATGCGGGAGAACTTAAAAACCAGTCGTCTAATCTGTATGTTGGTCCCGTAGTCATGTGAGGTAAAGCCCATCTAAAAACAGCCGACAGAGGGGATAATACGTTTGACATAGCAAAAACAATAGCAAAACTTGCGCTTGCATAAATAAACGATAGGATTATTGAAAAAATATATCCTTTTTTGCTAAGACATTCGATAGCGATAACAGGGAGTATGGAAACTGCCACCATAACGCCAATCAAGACTCCAAGCAATAGCCTGTAAAGAATATGGTCGGCACTACCTATTATCAATCCCCCTATTAAGGTTGCGGCATTTGTCGCAAGAGAATAAATAATGGAAAATATCAATATTGTAATTACTTTTGCAGTAATTAAGGCTGCTGTGGAAATAGGAATTGTGTTAATGTTCTTTTGGGTTCCATTCGTCTTTTCTGAAAAGAACAATATAGCTCCCAAAATTCCTAAAACCGTTGGTAATAATAAGAAATACCCAAACACTCCAATATTCAAATAAAGCCAGTCAAATCCTAAATTGCTTTTAGCTGCAAATGTAGTCATAGGAATAGGAAACAAAGCGGCTGCAAAGATAGTTAAAAATATAAATTTTTTCCGCTTTAATTTAAGAAATTCACAATAGACCAATTTAAGCAATTCCCTCGCCTCCCGTCACTCGCTTGAAGTAATCTTCAAGACTTTCTTCGCAGGTATGAGCTTCTGATACCTCCAATCCATTTTCCACAAAGGCAGTTACAATTTTTCCTACGGATAAGTCAAGGTTATGCAAGCGTAAGTTATGGTCGTCCTGTATAGAAAAATGGCTTTCGTGGAAAGTACGTTCCAAAATTCTTGCTGCCTGTGCGGTATCAGAAAGAGTAAATCGAATATGTTTGCTACTTTTTTGTTCCAGTTCTGCAAGGCTTTCTTCTTCCAGTAGTTTGCCATGGTCGATAATACCAATGTCATCAGCCAGTAGTGCGATTTCTGAAAGAATATGACTGGAAATTAAAATTGTTTTTCCTCTTGTGTCACAAAGCTCACGAATAAAAGAGCGAACTTCCGCAATACCGATAGGGTCAAGCCCGTTGATAGGTTCATCTAAAATTAAAAGTTCCGGGTCGTGCATAACAGCAAGTGCAATCGCAAGACGTTGTTTCATACCAAGCGAATACTGGGAAAACAGTTTTTTGTCCTTATAAGGCAGTCCTACTAAATCTAAAGCGTCTTTAATCGCATGATTGTTTGGCACACCTCGTAAGGTTGCAAAGATACGCAAATTTTCCGTAGCAGTCAGATTAGGATAAAAGCCGGGGGACTCAATCAAGCTACCGATACGGGGCAAAAGTTTCTTTTCATTCCCCTGCAAAGCCTTTCCCCATATTTTGAATTCGCCGGAAGTAGGCTTTGTCAATCCAAGCAGCATTTTCATAGTAGTTGTTTTTCCGGCTCCGTTTCTTCCAAGCAGTCCATAAATTCTTCCTCTCTGTACATGGATATTTAAGTCAGCAACACTCTTTTGTGAGCCGTACTGCTTTGTAAGATTTTTTGTTTCAATGATATATTTTGTGTCCATATTCAAACCTCCTGTTCTGTAAAGTATTCTATCACTCCAATCTTGCATTAACCTTGCAACAACCTTGCATTAACCTTGCAATTTCAAATACAGCTTCCGAAAGTAATTAAGGCTCCCGCCATAAAGACGGAAAAGCCTTAATCTATCAACGGAAAAAGTAAAGTAAATTTAGTTCCTTTTTCCGGTACACTATCTGCTGTTATTGTGCCATTCATCTTTTCCACAAGCTGATGAACGATAGATAAGCCAAGACCGCTGCCTTTTTCAGCACGCCCTTTATCACATTTATAAAGCCTCTCGAAAATATGTTTCAAATCTTCTTTTTCAATGCCTATCCCGTTATCAGTTAATCGAATTTGCATATTTTTTTCCTGCTTTGATAGGAATATTTCTATTTTGTCTGCATGACTGTGGGAAATTACATTCTGAATAAGATTATTCAATATCCGCATATAACCGTCCGTATCAAGTTTTACTCGGAAAGGCTGTTCGGGAATATCAATGTTATAATCTATCTGCCTATCTTCAAATATAGGTATCCAGTCAATCAAAATATTTCGTGTTAGTTCCGCAGCTTCAACGGTATTTATATCCATAGCAAACTCATTAGAGTTTAATTTGAACCAGTCAAAAAGAATATCTATATATTCTTTCAAATCGTGAGCTTTACGACGGGCAGTTTCGATATAGTCGTCCTTGTCTTTTCCTGTGACAATTCCTCTATGTGCGGCGTCAAGATACCCAATAAGTGTGGTAAGCGGTGTCCGAACATCATGGGAAAGGCTTGTCATAAGCTGGCGGTTCGTTTCTTCTGCCTGCCGGACAGTAGACAGCCTTTTCTCATAAGATACAACAATCTCATTGATTTCATAAGCAAGAGGAGCTACCAGTTCATTTGTTGCTGATAAAATCCGCCTGTTTCCATTCCCATTTTTTACATCAGCCAATGCGTCTGTTATTTCTGCTATCTGCTTTTTAACACGCCGGATAACAAGGCAAGAAACAAAAATAGAAAAAAGTGTAATGATAATTGATAGAAAAATAATCGCTTCCATAAAAATCAAACCTCCTTGCTAAAGCGATAACCAATTCCCTTAATTGTCTGAATGTATTTGGGGTTTCCGGGATTTACCTCTAATTTCTTGCGAAGTCGGCTAATAATCGCCATAATGTTACTGTCATCATAAACATATTCTTCTCCCCACACTTCTTCATAAATCTGTTGCTTTGTCAAAATTTTTCCTTGATGTTTCGCGCAGTATAAAAGCAGGTCAAATTCCTTTGGGGGCAACTCAAAAGTTCCATTTTCCGTAATAATAGAACGATTTTCAAGGTCTATTTTCAATCCGTCAAATTCAAGCTGCTGTGTCATTCCGTCTGTTTGATTGAAACGGGTATAACGCCGTATAAGAGAAATAATACGGGCTATTAGTTCGTCCATATCAAAAGGCTTTGTCAAATAATCATCGGCTCCTGCGCGTAAGCCGCGCACTTTGGAAGCACTGTCATTTTTAGAGGTAAACATCAAAATCGGCAGACTGTTTTCTTTTCTGATTTCTTCCAGTGTTTCAAATCCGTCCATACCGGGCATCATAACGTCCAGTATCACAAGTTGATATTCTTTTTCTTTTAATTTTTGTAATCCCTCTTTTCCTGTATTACAAAAATCAGCTTCTATATCTTCTGATAAAACGCTTCGCTTAATCAGCGCACAAAGCTCTTTATCATCATCTATAATCAAAACTTTATTCATGGTGTAGCTCCTTTCCTTGTTTTGTTCTCCCGTCAATCGGTTTTTCCGCGTCCTTTGGTATCAGCCACATATATCCAAGTTTTGAAACACCCAGTATGCGGTTTTCTCTGCAAAGTACCTGTACCCGCCTTTCAGAAATTCCCCATTTCTTCGCTGCTTCGGGGCAAGACATATATTCCATAACACCCAAGTCCTTTCTACAAATCATATCAGTATAATTATAGTCGGGCATACGAATAATAGCAAGTGCAAGCATATGAATTATTATGGCTATAAATAGGAACTGTATAGACGTATTCAGTATGAAAGAGGAACAGTAGAATGTATATGGGTGAATAAATATGGCAAAAAGACCAACAGCTAAATATGACTTTAAGGCTTTCGGACAAGCTATCAAAGCAGCGAGAACCGAACGAAAAGAGAGCCGTAAAAAAGTAAGTGATGAAATGTATATCTCACCACGTTATCTTGCTAATATTGAGAATAAAGGACAACAGCCGAGTTTGCAAATTTTTTATGAGCTTGTAACACGCTATGATATATCCGTAGACCAATTCTTTTTCCCAGATAAATCAGCGGAAAAAGATACACAACGTAGGCAGCTTGATACACTGCTTGATAGTATGAGTGAGAAAGGAATACGGGTAGTCACCGCCACAGCAAAAGAGATAGCCGAAGTCGAAACAGAGGACAGGGGAATGTCCAGAACAGAATTTTAACGAGAAGACACATTGTAATCTTTCAGGAAATACAATGTGTCTTCTGCTTTATATAACTCTATTTCACAATCTTCCAGTTTTCCACGTTCTTTTCCAGTACAAGGTTAAACTGTGATACCTGTGTTGTCATGGTCTGGTTATCCAGATATTTCACTGCAAGGGAAGCTGTCACCTGATTTCCGTTTCGGTTGTAGACCGGATTTACCAGTTCCGAGAAAATATACTCTTTTCCCACAGGTTTCAGCACACCCTCATTCACATAATAGGTCAGCTCCTTTGCGGTTGCCGTAGGGTACAGCTTGAAAAAGGTAGTGAGAAATTCGTTGATTTCCTCTGTGGTGATGGAGTCCACCGTACCGTCACTTTGTACCGCTTTTGGGGTGTAGCCGGATTTTACGGGAACGCTGGTAATGGTTGGGTTCTGGATAATCGTCAGGTTTCCAGAGCCGTCTACATAGACCGTCACCTGATAGGCGGAACGGACGGTTTTACTGGATTCTCCCTCTGTGATACGCTGTTCCACCGTATAGGTCACTTGATAATGCTGCTCCTTTTCTTCTGTGATTTCCCATATCTGAAAATCGGTCAGGGCAGACGATACGGGGATGTCCTTTCGGATAGTATCTACATTCAGGGCTTGCAGCTCTCCGGTGAGATACCCTTTTAAAGCGTTTGTCCGGTTGTCAATGGAAGCGGCGGACTGTTCCCATGAATAGTAGACTTCTGCGAAATTCTTCACAAAATTCTCTATCTTGTGAGTGTCGAGGATTTGTTCCTCAATTACTTTGGTTTCATGGACAGTATGAATGTCTATCGCCGTGAAATTCTTATAGACGGCAAACAGGAAGCTCACCGCCAGCAGCACCCACAGGGCAATCACAGTTTTTTTGTGGGTATTGACTTTGTAAACTTTCAGTTTCTTTTCTTTCTGCTTTTTCTGGTGTTCCTCTTTTCTAATCTGAATCATATCGGTTCATCCTTTCTTATTGTTTGATTCGTCCGGCTCCGGCAAGGTGCTGTTGCCAGTAAGAGCCTGTCAGGTCTGCGTAGCCAATGGGATTTCCGGCATGGTACATCCGGTTATTTCCCACATACAGCCCCACATGGGTGATGTAGGTTCCGGCGTTGTAGGTGGAGTGGAAAAAGACCAAATCCCCTGCTTTTGCTTCGGACAGGGGGATATGCTGCGTCACATTGTACTGTTCCTGTGCTGTCCGTGGCAGGGCGATTCCTGCCTTGCCATAGCACCACTGCACCAGTCCCGAACAGTCAAAGGAAGTGGAGGGGGAATCGCCCCCGTACACATACGTCCAGCCCTCATACTTTAAGGCTTCCTCCATGATAGCCTGTACCGTTTCATCATCAAACTGTGCCACGGTCAGGTATTGCGATACCAAGAGGACATAGAACATATTTCCGTAGGAATACCGCCAGCCCCCGTTTTTCTCTACCGCAACAGGGTTGGTGTAGGTGACTTTCTTTCCGCTGGATTTTTCTCTTGCGAAGCTCTCTGCCAGTTCAAAGGTGTATTTTTTCCCACGTCCTGCCACATAGTCTAGGAAACCGCCGCCGTAGTTGTAGGACTGAATCGCACTGTTTAAATCACAGCCCTTTGTTTCTGCCGCTGCGAGCAATTCCGAAAAATATTTGCAGCCCTGCTTGATGGATTCCTCTGTACTAAGGGAGTTTGGGGGAAGCCCCAGAGATTCTGAGGACTGCATAACGTCTTCCAGCGTGCCGCCGGATTCCACCTGAATGATGGCGAGCAGCACATTTAAGTATTCCTCTATGCCATATTCTCTTGCATACTTTTCCAGCATAGGCTTATGGGTGAGGACTTCCTGTGATACGCTCACGCCCCCATAGATAAGGTTTCCGCCGCTTCCTCCGTCTTCCTCATCCGAGAAGACAATCACCACCAAAAGGAGCAGGGAGAACATCATCACGAACACGCCGGAACAGGCGAAGAAAAGGTGTCTTAACTTCATGGTTTCTCCCCTTTCTTCTGTTTGGAAGCCGCTGTTACCGTTTTTGTCCACTCCTTTCTGGCGGTGGTACGCCGGATGGTAAAGTTAGATTCTTTTACCGCAGGGGTAATCCGTTTTCTTTCCGGTATCACAGGAGCCGTATCATTTTGGACAGGTCTTGCCGGACGGGGAGCAGTCGGTGTAACAGTGGGAGCCACCTTTTGTCTTTCATCTGGTTTGTCTGGGGAAGCCGGAGGGACTATCTGGCGTTCTGCCCTTACATGCGGTGTCTGTTCATGGTGGATGGAAGCAGCCTTTACCACCGGAACCGAAGACCGTTCTGCCACAGTTCCCCCATAAGAAATTTGTCCCCGTTCCCTGATGGATGGGGAAGCTGGCTGCATGGCTGGTTTTTCTGTATGAGTGGTATCTGCACGATTTCGGAAATCTTCTGTCTGCTTTGCAGTAACAGGGCGTTCATGGACAGGAGCCGCCCCTTTGGGGGATTCGGAAGCTGTCATTTGCGGCTGTTTTGCCTGTTCCAGTTCCGCCCTGCGTTCTGCAATGGTCTGTCTGCGGCTTTCTGCCTGTGCGTTCCGCTGTTCGGCTCTGGCAGTTCGGGTCTGGGTCACGCTGGAAGTAAAATCTAGTACTCCCTCTGATACCTGTGTTTTCCCGTGGTAAAGGGCGTACTTTGCATTGACAGGCAAATCCTTTGCCTGCTCCCGAAGCTGTCCGGCAGTATCGGCTATCTTATCTTTGGCATCTGCCACCGCACCTACCGCAGAGCCAGCCCGTTTCCATGCGGATTCCTTTTCCGGTGCTGCCTGCCCGTCTGGTCTGCTGTGGTCTGCCTGTGTCCGTTTGGAAGAGCCGGAGTGGGAAGCAGTTCTCTGGTCTGAGCCAGCCTGTTTCCCTGCGTGGTATGCAGCCGTTCCAGCCCCAAGAGCCGCCACAGAACGTCCTAACTTATGCTGTAAACGGTGCATATGGGCGTGCATGAGCATACGGGGTCTTCGCATGATGCGGCTCCCCATGCTTTGGGAATCCCCACTCTGTAAGGAGAACATCCCCATCAAATCCCCCAGCTTGAAATAAATTCCGGCAAAGGTCACTATCTGCAAAAACGCCGTCAGGAAGAACGGATATTCCCCAGACAGGTTGTAGAGCATGGTGGAAATACTGAACGCTACCGTGATAATCAGGGTGATTCCGGCTCTGGTAAGGATGGTATTGAACAGCTTTGTAATGGCACGTTTTGACATCCCCTCAAAAGAGGGAACCATGCTAAGGAGGAAGCTCACAGGCAGGAACATGGCGTAGATAATAAAAAGTACCTGTGAGAAAATCATTATCCCCGTGAGCAGGAATACAAAAATGGAGATACCGATATTGAACATGAACAGGAAGAAGACGGTTCCCAAGCGGTTGATGGTCTTTGTGATGGTAAGGTTGGTGTTTTCCCTGTCTTCGATTTCCTCCACTACGATTTCTTCCCTGTCCTGCCCGTTGTTTTCGTCTGGACTGGTTGAGAGCAGGCGTTCCACACGGTCAGCCCCAAGGCTTTCCACATCCGAGTTGCCGTATTGCAGCAGGAGCCACGGCTGCTTGACCTGAATGGAAAACAGGCTGTCCCGTATCAAATCCACACTGTCTTTTCCTTGACTTCCCGAGTTTGGCAGCACAATCTTTGTACCAAGGGTCAGGCTGGCATTGCTGATGTCTGCGGAAAATTCATTGATTTTCCCGATATAATCAGGAGCATAGGCGATAAAGGCAGCGGACAGCACGAACACCACCACGAAATTGACAACGGCATGGATGGCTTTTGTGGTTTCCCGTTTGATAAGCCCTGTGTAGGCAACGTAAATCCCCACCACCAGAATGAGAATCAGCAGGAACCCGATATAAAATCCCTCCGAGGACAAGCCGCCTGTGGTAACGCCTGCCAAGGTCTGCATATTTTTTCCAATGGAATCCGCCGTAGAGGAAATAAAGTCCAGCGAGTAGGCTTCTTGAATCAGATACCCCGTGGCGTTGGAAAGGTACAGGCTGATTGTCCAGATAAAATTTGTGATGGCATACAGCCCGTACATCACCTGTTTTCCGATACCGTCCAGCCAGTTCCACGGGAGCCAGTCCCATCCGCTGTCCACATAAAAATCAAGCTGGTAGTTGTCCAGAGGATATTTGCTGTATTCGTTGGCAGCGTCTACCGTATCATCCACCAGTCCGGCAGCGTGGGCGGCTGTGCCGAAGACTGCCAGCAGCAGGAGGATGAGCAGGAGTGCCAGAAGCACTTTTCCTGCTATACTCCCGATTTTTTTAAAAGAGTTTTCTCCCTTTGTCCGGCAAGGGACAAGAGCTGTCCCCTGCTGGATGGGCTTTCTTATCTTCATTCCTCCACCTCTTTTCTAACAGGCGGTCTGGTGTCAAAGGCATGGAACAGGTCTTCAAAGATAGGATGGAACTGTATCACCCCCACACGCCCGTACAAATCACTGATAAGGCACTGTCCGTTTTCCAAGTCACGGAGCCGCTTCTGGTTGTTTTCATCTTCGGAATCCACCCCGAAAAAGGCGAGGGTCTTCTTGATTTCGTTGATGTCCGTGGAGCGGAATGCAAACTTCAGGCCCAGATTGTTTTTCAGCTTTTCATCCAGCAAATCGTCCGTGTTCTGGGTGACAAAGTAAACGCCTGCGTTCATGGCACGTCCGGCACGAACCAGCTTCATGGAGAGGGTCTTGCCCTGTGCCACCTGTAAGAAGCTCCATGCTTCATCCAAATCCACAATCTTAAACACGCTGCGGTCGGTGTGGATGAAGTCGAGGGCAAAGGTGCTGATTACAATGAGCATTGCCACGGAAAGCAGCTCCATTGTGGTGTATTCTTCAAACGAGGTTTCCTTATCCGGCAGAACCAAATCCGCCACCTGAATGATATTGAGCTGCTTTTCAAGGCTGATGGACTGTGTGACATCCCCATCCGAAAAGAGCAGGTGTGCAAAGTCATAGTCCGTAAAGGATTCGATATGGTCAGCTATGCTGGTGCTGATGGTGGTTCCCTCCGCCCGAAGTTCCTCAATCACTTTGAAAAGCCCCCGTTCCTCACTGTTTGTTACTGCACGGATGGCTTTCCGAAGAACAGGGAACTTTTCCCCGTCACGGCTGGAAATGCCTGTTAAAAAGGTCAGGATGTCGATTGCCAGTGATTCGGAATCCTTTGGGTTCTCCATAATCACATAGGGGTCGAGCAAGCCCCTGTTCTGTTCCTCTGAGGTCAGGTTTACGATATTGATTTCATGGGCGATTTCCGGCAGGGTTTCTTTCCAGCGTCCCCGTTCCGCTTTCGGGTCAACAATGAGAGCCTGTGCCCCAAATAATACGGAATAATAGACAATCATGTTGTTGCTGAATGATTTTCCACCGCCGAGGGAGCCGACAAAAGCGGCAGCAAGGGCGTTGGTGACGGAGCCTTTTACCCCTTGACTGGCAAGGGCAGGCTTTAAGTAGACGTTTCTTCCTGTATCAAGGCTGTACCCGATATAAATGCCCTCCGGTTCCCCTAACATCTGGGTTGCCCCGAAGCCAAGACCAGCAAGGAAGTCACTGGTGACATACTGGATGTAATCGTTCAGATACCGTTTGCTGGCAGGGAGAAATTCCCCATGCAGCCCCAGCATATCCCCAAAGGGGCGAACCAGCTTCACGTTCAAATCGTCATAAAAATCTTTCACCTCATTGCAGCGGCGTTTCAGTTCCTCCAAGTCGGGAGCCGTCACACGCACCACATAGGACAGCTTATACATGGATTCCTTGCTCTGGTCTAAGGTGGATTCCAGCTCATTTACGCTGTCTAAAGCGTCCACCACGTTTGTACTGGTTTCACTGTCATTCTGCCATGCGTGGTTGTCCAAATCTTTCAGCTCTTTTTTCTTGTTCCGCACCGTGGAGAGGGCTTTCCGGTTTGTCACAATCTCCACATTCATAGAGGTATCAATGGGAAAAGTGAATTGCTGCTGCTGATAGTAAAAGATTTCCGAGGATGGGAAGTCCAGTTCCCCCACAATGCTGTTGATGGTAAAGTAGGCGGCATATACTGTCCCGTCTTCCTGTTCGATTTTCAGATACCGTTGGTTTTCCTCTATCAGACAACGGGTGGGTTTGATGAGGTCATAGTATTTCACCAGCGTTTCCTCCTGAAACCGTTTCTTCGGAAGATAATACTCATAATCTTCGTAGGCGGTTCCGGTCTGCCCGTATAAATGCTCAATCAGATAGCCAAAATCGTCCTTGTTAAGCCGCCGGACTTTGAAGCGGCGTGAGATTTTACTTTCCAGCAGCTTTTCCATCTTCTGAAACCGCCAGATTTCTTCATTGCTCATGGAAACAAAATCCCCCATGAGTTTGTGGTTGACTTCATGGAGGAAATCGGAAACGGCGGTCTTTGCTTCCCTGCGAAACTGCTTCATGGTGACTTCCTGCTCATTGACAAGCAGCTTGAAGCCGATAAAAAAGCGGTAGTCCACCTGATTTTCCCCTATCATGGAAATCAGGGCTTCGGTCTGTGCGTCAATCTTTGCACAGGCAATATCTTTTAACTTGCCTGTTACTTCCTGTTTGGAGCGTTCCTGTGCTGCCCGTATGCTGGATTCGGTGCTGATTTGCAGGGCGTGAATCTTCCCGTCCCTGTTCTGGGCGATAAGCTGCCGGAACGAATCGTGTACCTGATATTTCTGTTCAGGGCTTAAAAAGGAATAGTTGTAGGGAAGCAGCTCATAGTAAGCAAAGCACTCCCCGTCATGGTTGAACACAAGATTATTTTCGATATACTTAATCGGATATGCCATAAATATCACTCCTTACTGCCGTGATGGGCTGTGCCGGATATTCCTTTTCCAGCTTCACGGGCTTTCCTGCATAGGTCAGTTTCGGGCGTACCAGATATGCCAGTACGGATTTCAGGAAGCCGTAAGGCTTCTTCCCGTCAAAGGTCTTCTGGCACATGAACCAAGTGAGGGCAAAGGGTACGCCGAAGTATTTTAAAAATGCCCCGTCAATGAACGAAAGGGGCGGGAGGTTCCCCAAGAGCATAACTGCAAACACCGATACTACGAACCACGCCATCTGTGTGAACGTGATGGGGAATGGCAGCTTAAAATCATTGATGGAATAGAGTACCTTTTCCACCGACCAGATACTGGTATAGCTTCGTATTTTCTTCATGTTGTCCGTCCTTTCTAAAAGATGGGGACAGCAAAAGAGCCGCCCCTGAATAAAAAATCCGCCTGTATTTCCTGAAAGAGATACAGACGGGTCTACCGTATGATTTCATATACGCCGTGGTTCGTGACAACAAAGGTTCCCTCCAATTCCATGTCACGCCCATAGGCGGCGTAGTCGATATAGTTTTGTAAGTGTGCCGGAAGTTCTCCAAGTTGTCCGCTTTCTTCCAGATAGCAGCGAGCCACATCCGCCATATCGTCACAGCCGGAATGGCAGATAATATCGTCTTCATGCTCACAGAGTTCTTCGATACTGCCAAAATAGGATTGCAGCTCTGATAGTTCCTCCTGAATGTACTCCGGTAAGTCCTCCACCATTTCACACAGGCGGTTGACTTCCTCAATGGGGGTATATTCGTCAATCTCAAAAGGCAGCTCATAATCATGGATGGCGTATTCCTCATACTCATCATTCAAGCCGATACGTTCCTTGACTTCCTCAAAATCCACAGGCGGCGTGAACCATGCCCCTACCAGTTCGCCCTCATTGTATTTGCCTAAGTTGGCAATGTAAATCCGCATTTCTTCCATAGTGTCACCTTCATTCTCTGTCATGCTTCTTTTGGGGAGTTACGCTCCCCAAGCCCCTAGTGGACTTCCGCCATGAAGCAATCAGAGCTTGCTCCATAACGGAAGTGTAACAAGGGTTTCCTATGCACCGATAATCTTATTGAACAGTTCCAGTAAGATGTCCTTTACACCGTCCGCATTGAAGACCAGACCGACCGCTACAAGGGACACCACCAGAAAACCGATAAGTTTGGAAAATTCCCTCTTAAATCCGAGGTACAGTCCAATCACCACGATTGCCAGCAGCACAAGGGACTGGGCGTTGGATAAAAACCAGTTATAAAGATTCTGTCCGAAATTCATAAAAGCTCCTTTCTTTCCTGTAAGAGTTCTTAGGTTCCAAGATTGCCGCCGTTAAAGCACCACCTCCTTTGCAGCGGCGGCTTGCTGCTTCAGGATTTTTTCGTGTTTCTCCGTCAGCTTTGCGTGGGTGATGATGTCATGGACAATCTGGGTGTGGTTCATCTTATCCAGACGGAGAGCCAGCTTTAACGTGGGGGCTACCTGATGGGAGAGCCAGTGCAGGGTACGTTCAAAGGAATAGGGTTCCGGTTTGGTTGTCAGTTTCAGGATTCCTCTGTGTTCTCCAATGAACCACGCCCATTCCTCATTGATACGCCAGTCAGAACGGGGCTTCGTATCGTCCCTATCCACGAACCGGACATAACGGTTGATGATTTGAAAGGCTGTCCGTTCTGGATTGTCATGTTCTAACAGGTCACGGATGGCGTAAAAGGCACGCTCATTTTTCAGCCGGATTTCAAAACGGTTCTTTACCTCTGCGTCTTCAATGGGAATATCATGCTTTTTGTACTGCTCATAGTCTTTTTCGTAAATGCAGAAGTACACCTCACTTTGGAGGGAGCCGATATACAGGGTGTTCCCCATACATTCTTTTTCCTCACGCCGTACCAGTTCGCCGCTGCGGTAGCTTTTGAAGCTGCGGAAGACCGAGATACATTCCTCATTCCGGCACTTCTCTGTCAGATGGGGAATGTTCAGGATTCCCGTTTTGTCATTGATGGCGAGGTCAAGCCGCTTCATCACGCCGTCCTCCATGAGAACGTCCATGAAAAACTCATACCAGCTCCGTTCCTGTGCCAGCAGATAGCTTTCAAACTGGCGGCAGCCACGCCCTTTCAGTTCCAGCAGCACCCCTTTTTCCAGTTCCGGCGATACCAAAACGAAAATATCCCCAAGATAGTAATGTTCTGTGTAAGAGTAGAAGCCGTAGTCTTCATGGATAAAGTAGGGAAGCCTTAGCCGAAGCACGTCTTCCACGATATGCTTCACATCCGTAGTGGGAAAACGAATCCGCACATAATCAAAGAGCATTTCAAGGGGAGTGTCTGGATTGAAGCGTTCCAGAGCTTCCGTGATGGCTTCCTGTAATGCTTCGGACGGGTGAGCCTTGCCCGTTTCAATATCGCTCAGGTACGGACGTGTGATTCCGGCAGCTAACGCAAGTTTCTGTTGTGAGATACCATAAATTTCCCGTTTTTCTTTGATGTCCCGTACCCATGTTTCTTCATTCAGTGAAAATCCCTCCTGTCTAAAAAAGCGTATGTCAACTTTCAGAGCCTTGTTGACACACGCCGGATATGGGGAAAATCCCTTGTGTACCGTGGGATTTTGCCCTGTTGTTTGGTTGTTGCCTGTCGATTTGTACCCCTCTGTTAGATACGAGGGGTTTATGCTGGCGTGCCTTGCGGCACACCAGCCACAGCAGGTCAGTCCGTTTCTGCGGCTTTCGCTTCGCACGCCGCCTGCACTCCCTGCCTGCTGTCTGTCAGTTTTTTTATTTCTTTGAGGAAATCGTGTCCTTTTGGGACAAGGGGCGTGTAAAACTCCGAGATAACGCTGGTTCCCACATCCACATAGCCACGCCCTTTTATCTGCTTGAGGAAGAAGTCCTTTGTGGTTTCCCCGAACATCATTCCATAACCCATTTCCGACATCCGCCCCAGAGCTACACGGAAATTAAACTGGTCACGGATTCCGTCCCCCAGATACTTTGCGTCCGGACGCTGGCAGGCGAGAATCAGGAAGAAACCAGCCTGCCGCCCAAGCATAACGATTTGCTTTAATTTGTTGAGGACAGCGGCGTTTTCCTTTGTGCCGAGCATTTCCATAAATGCTACATATTCATCAAAGATAAGGAAATTTGCAGGAAGCCCCAAGTAAGCGTAGTTTTCCCCTGTCCGGTAATTCTCCATGAGCTTCATGTCTTCGCTGCGTTTCATCATTTCTTCATAGAAACGGTCAATGCAGGCGAGCATATCTTCCTTTTTGTAGTACACATCCGGCATAACCGCCTGTAAATCCGCAAGGTCGGCGTTCTTCGGGTCTAACACGGACAGGACGGCGTTGGTGCGGAGCAGGGCTTCAATGAGGGTCAGGATAAAGTAGGTCTTTCCGCCGCCGGTTCCTCCGGCAATGAGCATATGGGGGAGCTTGTCATACTCCCACCAGACATTTTCCATGAGCCGGAGCCTGCCGTCCTTTGCCTGTACGTCCTCAATGGAGATACGGCCTCCAATGGTATCATAGAGCAGGGTGTACTCCACGTAGGAATCCTTTAATTCTTTATCCGTCAGCTCACAGTACAAGCCGCTTTCCAGCTTTTTCTCCAAGTTTAAGAGCTGTTCCTGATATTTACCCAAGGTGATTTCCACACGGATATGGAGCAAACCCTGTTTCATCCGGTAATAGATTTTTGGAAAGTAAGTGATGGTTTCCTTGGAACGGCTGGAAGACAAGTCCTTGAAAAAAGCGTCCTCCTTTCTCTGCTCCGATTCATACCACTTGTTTTCCAACACCATCCTTGCCAGCTTTTGGCGGTGGATGAGTTGCTTTACTTCATCCCTGCGGTATCGCCAGAACAGAAGAACTGCTGTAAGGCACACCAGCCCTGCCACGCCCATGCTGAATAACAGGTAAGGGATATTTACATCCTGTACTATCTGGGAGAGGGACACTTCCTGCCAGTCGGTTCCGGCAATTTGCCGGATATGAAACAGCAGGACAACCAGCAGGAAGACAGGGAACAGGGCGGCAAGGGCAGTATGGAACACAAGGTCTTTATCCGTGGGGCGGATACGTTTTCCACGGGGGAAAAGCTGCTTCATGGGAACAATCCTCCTTTCGCTTTTCTCTTATTTAGCTGCTATTTTACAGGGGGAACGTCTTTCTTCGGTGTCTGGGGATTCATGGCAGCCCCTTTTTTCAGGACAATATCCTCTGCTTTGATGTACCAGTCCACCTCTGCTCCCTGAAAGGTAGCCGTTGCCACGGTATCTGCCACTGGATTGATAAGTTCCACCTCTGCGTTGTAATCGAACTCCTTTAACGGCACGCTGGCAGGGATAGAAACCTGAATCATACGCCCCTGTCCTCTGGATTTTAAGTCATAGGTACGCTCCTTGATTTCTTCTGATACCGAGCCGTCTTCATTCTGGAGGTGAACCTCACGGCGGAGGGCAGAAAATTTCAATGCCCCGAATGTTGCTTCCTTGTCAATCACGATTCCGTTTGCTAATCTCATAGTCTGATGTCCTCCTTTTCCTTATGCTTTTACCATATCGTCAGCGTGTAAAATGTAGTTGGTAAAGCCCCTTGTGCCGATTTTATAGCCCTCTGCGGTGATACGGGGATTGACGAGCTTCACACGTTCCTCAAAGTCAAAATGTTTTTCTCCGGCTTCGGCAGGGAGGATAACCACAATATCATCCGCCCTCTGTACGTCTGAATAAAGGTTGAAGCTTCGGGAGAGTACCGCCATGCGTCCGTTGATTCTTCTCTGTTCTGTTTTGTCTTCTCCGGCAAACTCCAAGTTGCCGAATGTCTTTTCCATGTTGGGGATAACGAATTTTAATTCCATATAGATGTACCTGTCCTTTCTGAAATAATATAGTTGGTTCGATAGTTTCTGTTGATGTTCCATCCGACAGCGGAGGGGAACGATTCTTCTCTGTCATACAAGACCGCCTTTCTTATTCATGTATGGTTTCTGCTATTCCTGCCATGATGTAATCAGCACACGGCAGGGCGATTGCGTTTCCAAGTGCTTTGCACCGTGCATTATCGCTAATGGGCTGTCCTAAATTTCCATATGCTGTCCACCCATCCGGTAATCCCATCAAACGCTCACACTCTACGGGTGTCAAATTTCGGAGAACTCCGTCTTTTTCTTCTCCCTCATACCAGAATGAAATCATATTGACTGCTTTTGCCAACAGAGTTGGAAAAGGTTCATCTGGTCGTCCGAAACTTGTGAGGAAAGCAGACTGATTTCCTGATTTTGCGGCACTCCGCATACGCCGTTCCTGAAAGGGGCGGATGACGGGTATTTTCCCCCTTGTTTTATCAAGAGATATTCGACTGGCTCCGGCGGTGGGCAGCCCGTAGTCTGTGCAAGGCGGAGGAAGCGGGAACATATCGCGGGGCTTAAATAGTATTTCTGCGGAACGCTGTCCTCTAAAATCTGCCACAAGGAAGATTCTTTTTCTTCGCTGAACAAGCCGGGGCTTTCCCCAATACTGGGCATCCATGAGCCGCCAGCACAGGTCAGTCTTTCCCCCTCGCACCATACCGGCGTTAGCCCATCCTCCAGTAGGAGGCATTGAAATTTCGGTATCGGAAAATGATTGCAGCACGGCTCTAAAATCCATCCGGTCATTTGAAGAAAACGCTCCCATGACGTTTTCCCAAACAGCGATAACTGGATATAACCCATTTGTAGCACACCTCATTTCTTCTATAATTCTGATAGCCTGAAAAAACAGTCCTGATTTGCTTCCGGCCAGTCCCTCACGCTTTCCGATTTTAGAAAGGTTCTGGCAGGGCGAACCGAATGTAATAATGTGAACAGGAGAGATGTTTCCTCCGTGTATCTTTGTAATATCCCCTAAATGTTCCATGTCTGGGAAGTGGCGTTTGGTTATGGCTATCGGGGATTTTTCAATCTCGCTTGCCCAAACGGGAATAATTCCATTACGGGAAGCCGCAAGAGGGAACACGCCGATTCCGTCAAACAGGCTTCCTAATTTAAGGGCACACATAGACCGCCTTTCGTTTTGCTTTTTCATGTGTTGTTTCCATTTTTCTGCTCCTTTCCAGACAATAAAAAAACACCATCAATGGAAGTCCATTCAATGGCGTTTGCTGTTGTCTGCTCATTTCTCAAGGTAAAGCAGAAAGCCCAATAGAAAAAGACGCAAATCTCAAAATGCGTCTTTTTCCATCTTCATATTCATTTTTTATAAAAGCACCGTCTGCCTGCTGTCTGCAAAGCCTTGATTTTACTGGTTTTCTACTACCATCCTTATCAAAGCCTTGCTAATACTGGCTTTTCCAGACAAAAAAAGGAACCATCTTTCGATGATTCCTTAGAGGCGACAACCAGATTTGAACTGGTGATCAGGGTGTTGCAGACCCACGCCTTACCACTTGGCTATGTCGCCATATTTAATTGCTTATCAGATCGGCTCTGATAAATGACCCCAACGAGATTCGAACTCGTGTTACCGCCGTGAAAGGGCGATGTCTTAACCGCTTGACCATGGGGCCTCTCATATAAACTTGTTTGACACATATCATCTATGTGAGCTCCCCGAGTAGGACTTGAACCTACGACAGCGCGGTTAACAGCCGCGTGCTCTACCGACTGAGCTATCGAGGAATACGCTGCTCGTTGACAGGCAACGAGGATATTATATGATATAGGTGCCTTTTTGTCAAGCGGTTTTCTTAAACTTTTTATTTTATTTTTTTTAGGCAATTTTCCCCGTTTTTGCAGATAGAGAAAGCACCGGACAGTCTTTCTGTATGACTCACTCCCGGTGCCTTTCCCTGTCATTCTCTTGTTATAGTTCCCGCTTTATCCTTATCGTATGCCTTTTAAACTTACTTTTCCAGGCTCTTCCATCGGAAGTTCGGAACTACATCGCTCCATTTACTGATTCCGATCAATGCCTTGTATTTCTCAGTTGTTTCCAGCGTAGAGGCCTTGTTATCAATATTTTTGTATACAAGCCAGGACGGTTTCTGCATGGTTGCTACAATGTCGTTCGGCTTGCTGCTATCGCAGTGCCACAGACCGAATGCCTGGGATGCTGCCATCTCGGACGGCGCATCGACCTGACGGCTCATGATAAAGGCATCGATATACGGGTTGCTGTCTGCAATGTAATATGCATAGGCAATGGCCGCTGCCTGCAGATCTTCCGTGGTTCCGCGGGTTGCGCTGGTAGAAGTGAATCCCTGTTCGGAAAGAATCACATGGCGAACCTCACCGGAACGGGTGCGGAACTGAGCCTGCTGCAGATAATCAGTCAGGACATTTAAATTCAGCATATTCACCACCGGCGATGAAGCATCATCCGTGATCAGCCCGGTCTCCCGGTCATTCCAGAACTCCGGCTCTGTCAGCGGAATGGAATACGGATGATATGCCAGCCCCCAGTCCATGGAACCGCCCGGAATCATCTTATTATTGAAGGCATCCAGCAGATCCTTTGCATTGTATTTCAGGCTTCCGTCCGCCTCATGATTCCAGTTGTAGTCGGTAGAGAAAAATACCCGGCTACTCTGACTGGTGCTGCGGATTGCCGTATAGAACACGCGGAATGCCCGCTGATATTCATTGATATAAGTATCCAGACTCATCGGTCCCATGTAGTTCCACAGCTGATTATTGATCTCATTGCCAATGACCCAGTTGGAAACTCTGCCATAAGGAGAGGATTTACTTCCATAACGATCCGCCAGAAATGCTGCGATGGCCCGCAGGGACTCATAGCCCTCTTCTGTAGCCACATGGAATCCATAATAATTCGCAACCGATGCAGGCTGCTTCGTCACACCCGGATAATAAAGCTGAGGCGTGCTGTCATTCCATCCATTTAAAATAACTGCCGTCACTGTCATATCTTTCTCAGACATTCGTTTGATGGTATCGTCATACACAGCCAGCACATCTTTATTAAAATGATAGGTCTTGCCATCGTACTCATAGTCGATGCCGCTTCCCAGAATGTGATTGAACGGGATGTTCACAATTACATGATTTACACCAAGAGAAAACGCATCAGACAACATAGCCGGTGTTGTCTGGATCAGAAGTCCCTTCTTGGTCTGGGCCGTCTTATAAACATCGGTATATTTCGCAACGCTTTCCGGATTCGTCACATATGCCTCGTTGCTGACAACAGTGTATTCACTGCCATCGTAAACCGCAACCACAAAGCTGGAATACAGCCGGTCATCCTGCGTTCCATGGTTGAGCGGGAGCTGGAACGAAAGCTCATCGCCCTTCGTGATCCACGCTGCATAGTCCGTCCTGCCCTTTAAATCCCGCTGGTACGGTTTCATTTCAAACAGGTACAGGTAATTATCATAATATGCCAGATCTGAGAAACTGCCTTCCACCTGTCCCTTGATCGTAACCTGATTTCCACCAGTCACCTCGCAGCTCGTGATATGTGCAAATTCCGTTGGTGCAGGTTTTGCCGTTTCCTGCCCGGCAGCCGCCGGTGTTTCATCTGCCATGGCTTTCACGTTTCCTGCCCCGGCAAATACTGCCGCCATACAGCACAGGGAAATGCAATACTTCCATATTTTCTTCAAACTTTCTGCCTCCAATCTCTGTCAGTCCATTTCCTGATTGCGCAATGCACAAACAGGAACAATTTCACTTCCCTATCATAGCACGGAATCCTTTTGGTTCAAGTAGGTTTTCTCTTACATTGACTTAAGATTTTCTTGCAGAATTATATGTTTTACATTTACGCCACAGCACTGCTGACAGAAAAACTGCAATGTAATCCGTCAATGCCTGCCCGTAAATGACACCGTTCAATCCTCCAAGCGCATTCAAAATAAACAGCAGCGGAATCAGGAGCAATCCCTGACGCAATACAGAAAGCAGAGTTGCCCAAAATGCCTTGCCCACGGACTGCATACAGTTCATATTCATAAAAAGGATTCCAATAACCGGCCCGGAAAGCATGTAGGCAATCAGCATCTTCACACCATAATAAATCACCTCTTCATCCTGAATGAAAAGTCCTATGATCGGTCTGCGGAACACAAAAAAGAGCAGGGTAGCCAGAACACCAATGATTACGCAGCACTTTCTGGTATAGGCTGCGATTTTCTGAAAACGCTCCCGATCTCCTGATCCAAAATTGTATCCCAAAAGTGGCTGCACACCGTTAGCAAGTCCCATCTGCAGAAATGTAATGAACATATTGGCCTTAAACACAATTCCAATAGCTGCCACCGGGGCGTTGCCGTATGCCACTAAAATCTGATTCAGTACTATGGTAGAAACACTCATCAGTGTAGAGAAAATTGCAGTCGGCAGACCGCAGGAGCAGATGCCGCTGAAAATTCCATCTCTACAGGTAAAATACTTCAGGGAAATAGAAAAATTGCTGCTCTTCTTTATAAAATACCAGAGATAATAAATGCTTGCCAGAATATTGCCCAGAGTCGTAGCAACTGCCGCACCAGCCGCTCCCAGATGAAAGCCGCTGATCAGAACCGGATCCAGAACAATATTTGCGATGGTTCCGATCATGCTGCCGATCATGGCTTCCCTGCTGGCACCTTCCGCACGGACTACAAAGCTTGCTGATGCAGACCAGATGATAAACGGCGCACCATAAGAAATATGGAACACATATCCTTTCGCAAACGCATAGGTCTCCTTATTCGCGCCAAACACGGTCAGAATGGGCTGCATAAAACCAAGTAATGCACCCGCAAACAAAATACCGACCGCCAGAGAAGCATAAGTGATAAAAGCTGATACCTGCCTCATCCGCTTCTGATCCTGCCCGCCAAGGGCTATGGATGCAACCGCACTGCCGCCCATGCCAAACATATTGGCAAACGCCATAAATAAAATGAAAATCGGGTTTGTCAGACTGACTGCCGCAACCTGCAGCGGATCTCCGGTCTGACCCACGAAAAAGGTGTCCGCCATATTATAAACAACGGTAACCAGACTGCTGATGACACTTGGAATTGCCATAGTTGCTACTGCTTTGGAAATTTTCATCCGGCCCATCAGTTCATGATCTTTTGTATTCATTGTCCGATACTCCTGTCTTTTTTGAATCCTGCTCCAGATTGCAAAGCATTTTTCCGGCAATCCGCATAAATTCTTTCTGTTCTTCCGCGCTGATTCCCTGAAGAAGACAGCTTTCTGTTTCCTCCACTTCCGCACGGATCCGGTCCTTTACCGCCAGCGCCTTCTCTGTAAAAACAATTTTTTTATACCGGCCATCCCACTCATCGGATACCCGCAAAATCAGCTCTTTCTGTTCCAGCGCATTTAACATTTCCGTTATCGTAGATGGACGCAGGCCAAATTCCCGCTCCAGATCTTTCTGATATACAGGATGAATCGTGGATTCCACCAGAATATAATTTAACAGTTTTCCCTGTGCGCTTCCAATTCCCAATTCCATGTGGACTGCCTGGGACCGGCTTCTCAAGCGGTTGGAAATGCAGTTGATGATCTTTCCTGTTTCCATTGTTTCTTTCGAACTCCTTTTCAATTATTTCGGTTCCTAAGTATTTTAGGAGTATTTTATCCGGAAGTCAATGAAACTTCAAATATTGAACTATGTCGGGAACAGACACAGCGTACATCTAGGTTTTATGTTTCATTTATCGTATAACGCAAAAAGAGACCGGAATCTCTTCCAGTCTCTCATCTATATACCCTCAAAACCACATATTGAATTTCATCCGTTTCTTACCTAAACCGTCTTGGTTAAGCCCTCGACCTATTAGTGACAGTCAGCTGCATGTGTTACCACACTTCCACCTCTG
>NZ_JBBMFJ010000037.1:0-31070 GCF_040096075.1 Ventrimonas faecis | reverse complement strand
ACAAGCCTGATTCACAAGCTTATCGCTCTTAATTATCATAGAAGAATCTTATTTACAGAGATTTTCTCATACTCTCATTAGAAGTGTAGGTGCGATCTGACGCAGCAGGTTCGCTGTATTTCTGTAAGTAAAGAAATTAGGATTGATAAATCCAAATACCAGACATAAAACGATCAGGCCCCCCGTTACGGTTATAACCTGTCCCATTCCCCTCTGGGAAAGGAAACGTCCCAGTACACCGGGCTTTTTATCACTTGAACTGCTCATATTGTCCCTCCTTGATGAGATTAAATCCAAAATTCGTTATAACGCTGTTTTCTGTTCAAACTGCGTTGCCTTAGTTAAGATCATATCCTGGGTGGCCTCTTCTACTGAAAGTTCTCCGGTAATACGGCCATCACACATAACAATAATGCGGTCACTCATTCCCATTACCTCTGGCATTTCAGAAGAAACAAACATAACACCAATGCCATTTTGCTTCAGCTGATTCATCAGGTTATAAATCTCTACCTTGGCAGCTACATCAATACCTCTGGTAGGCTCATCAAAGATAACAACTCTTGAATTTCTGGCCAGCCACTTGGCAACTACCACTTTCTGCTGATTTCCTCCTGAAAGGCTTCCTGCATCTACCTGTGCGTTAGGGAGCTTGATCTTCAGGGATTTTACAGCATCATCAACCATTGCTTTTTCTTTTTTCCGATTTACAGTCCCCTCCGGACCTTCACAAAGTATATCCAGGTTCGGAAGGGCAATATTATCTGCAATACTAAGTCTTGTACAGAGACCGTCTTTTTTTCTGTCCTCAGGTGCCAGTACCAGACCTGCTTTAATGGAATCTGCCGGACAGCTGATCTTTACTTCTTTTCCATCAATAAAGATCTCTCCGCTTTCTTTCGAATCAATACCGAAAATCGCACGAGTTGTTTCTGTACGTCCTGCACCCATCAATCCTGCAATTCCTACGATCTCACCTTCATATAATTCCAGATTAATGTCCCGGACCATTCTTCCTGCATTCAGATGCTTTACTTCCAGGATCTTTTTGCCTTTTTCACAGGACACTCTTGGGAATTTCTCCTTGATCTCATGTCCTACCATGTTGGCAATGATCTCATCCATCCTGTTAATATCATACGGCATCTGGGTAATGTATTTTCCATCGCGCATGATGATAACACGATCTACAATGTGCTGCAGTTCCTCCAGACGGTGGGATATGTAGATGATACCAATACCTTCCGACTTCAATTGATTGATGATCTTAAACAGATCATCAATCTCTTTGGATGTAAGTGCTGAAGTAGGTTCATCCATAATCAATACTTTGGCATTCTGTGAAAGTGCCTTTGCGATCTCCACCATCTGCTGTTTGGATACAGCCAGTTCACTGACCTGTTCCCTTGGATCAATATCAATATTTAACTTATGAAGGATTTCTTTTGTTTCCTGGTTCATCCGTTCATTGTCCAGACGACCATTTTTTATCAGTTCCCGTCCCAGGAAAATATTCTCCGCCACACTTAAATGAGTACACATATTTAATTCCTGATGGATAATGGAAACACCTGCATTTTTTGCCTTATTTGCATCCCACTCACCAATCTTGTTCCCAAACAGGATGATCTCTCCATCATCTCTCTGATAAACACCTGAAAGGATCTTCATCAGTGTTGACTTACCTGCACCGTTTTCCCCCAACAGTGCCAGCACCTCTCCGGCATACAGATCCAATTTTACACTATCTAAGGCCTTTACACCGGGAAACTCTTTCATAATGCCTGTCATTCGGACCAGTTCTTTCCCCACAGGCACCTCTGCCTTCTTTTCTCCCATATTTGCTTCCTTTCAAAGATGCTTTCCATCTGCACCAACGTTATTCCGTCAGTGATTCGATCCTCAAACAGCACTCCATCATGGCGCGGTCTGTATGATAAATACATTTCCACTGATTTCCCGTATCATCGATCACAGGTGTTCCGTCTGCTAAAAGCAGCTGTCTGGACTCTCCAACTTCCGGATTATAGAAATATTTCTTATCAAATTCCCATAACTTTATGAATGTATCCAGATATCTCTCATCCTCAGTAGCCTGGTAGGAGTCAAGGAAACCTGTCAGTGACTCAAAGTTCTGCCACCATTCTTTATCTGTTACAACAATACGGCCATCGTGCATTCCATCTCTGTAAATACCGCCGTGGATATTGTCCCAGCCATTTGCCAGTGTGTAATCTGCAAATTTTCTGGTAAATTCTCTGGCAGGCGGAAGTCCCAACACTTCATATGCACGGTTCAACAGCCAGATCAGTTCAATATTGTGTCCATAAGAAGTAGTATCTAATGGATTTTTGTTAGCACTTTCCGGATCTCTGTCATAATTCCAGGTTCTGCGAATGGAAATAGCCGGCTTTGGTGTAAAATCAATACTAAACTGATTTCTTCCACACCAGAAATCATAATCAACCATGTGTTTTAACACAATATCAATGATTTCCTGAAGAGCTCTCTTATGTACTTCCTTGTGGGTTGCCTCATAAAGAGTTGTATATGCTTCCATGGTGTGCATGTGGATATCCAGGGATTTCAGGTCTCCTCCATAAACTCCGGCACTTTCCAGCGTCCAGTCCTCTTTGAAGTTCTCAAAATAGCCGCCGTAGAAAGTGTCTGCTGCATATTTTTTCAGCGCATCAAAGGTTTTTTCCGCATATTCGATACCTCGCTCATCACCGGTAGCCATATAATATTCAGCTAACGCATAGATTGCAAAGGTCTGTCCATAAACCAGTTTCCCATTATCCAGGACATTTCCCTTCCGGTCTGTTACCCATGCCCAGCCGGTGTTCTTCTTATCCCAGAATTTATCAATGAAGAAATCTACACCCTGTTTTGCTGCTTCTTTGCATTTTTCTTCCCAGCCATAACGTTTTGCCAGACCATTGCGAAGAAGTGCCGAAAATCCCCAGATCATACGTGTCTGGGTTACGATCATTTTATCCTCAGGAGTTAATACTGCCAGCTCCTTCATCAGCTTTCCTTTGGAATCAAAACATACCAGATAACCGCCGTATTCTTTATCAATCCCATTTTCAAGCCAAAATGGAACACTTTCCTTCATAAAGCCTTCCATCTCTCTTTTTACTGTAAGGAGTTTTTCTCTCGTTAACTGTTCCATTATCATTTACCCCTCCTGTTCTTCTGTTAGGAAAATTATAACAAAACAGGAGGAAATAATAAGGGGACACTTTTTAGAATAGGGTAGACATTTTTCAGAATAATGCAGACATTTATCAGAAAAGTCTGCTGGTGATCTCGTACTCCTGTGGCTCTAACAGTACGGAAAAACTTCCGTCTTTTACGATCCCGATATGGTCTGATATATATACGCAGTCTGTAAGATAGCCGGTCAAAAGCAGAATAGATACTCCCGCTGCCTTCAGTTCCTGCATCCGTTTTAAAATATAGGTACGGCAATGCATATCCCCATAAGCAAAAGGTTTTTTTACCACCAGGATTTTAGGATGGAACAGGCTTATTTTATTATAGACCAGCCCGAATTTTTCCTTTAAAGAAAGGGAAGCAATATATTTTGTGTCAATAACATCTCCTGCTTCCCCATAATATTCATTGCGCACACTGTTAATATACGACTGCTTTAAAATACTTTTCTTTAATTTACGGTCCAGTAAAAAGGTAAGGTTTTCCAGATAGGACATTTCCGAAAAAAGGAAAGACTGCATTGGATTATCATCTAAAACGATCATTCCCTGGTCCAGACTGCTTTTTACTTTTTTTTCCATTTTTTTGTGTGCACAGAAAATCTCCCCCTCATAGTCCATGTATTTCCCTGCAAGGATCCCGGTCAGCCTGTCTATGATCTGGTCATCTGAATCCAAAAGCGTAATGCATTCCCCAGGCTTAATTCCCAGACTCAGGTTATGTATGTCCCCATCTGTAATGTTTTTTAGCTCCAGCATATATCCCTGATCCACTTTCGGCTTAAATACTGTATTTTCTTTAAAATAATAAATATAGGGAGCTATAGCCTCTTCCCTGAATTCTTCTGGTTCAAATAATTTTTTTATCCTTCCTCTGGAAAACAGGGCGATCTTGTCGCAGATTTTAAACATGATCCAGTGATGATAGCAGAAATACAGCGTAGAGATCCCCATGCTCTGCATTTTTCTTAAAAGCTGGTGAAACTGCGGGAAATCTGCCTGACCGATCAGTTTTTCCGGATACAGCACCACTAAAAGCTTGCTTCCCATTAAATAGGCCTTGGCAATCTCCACCATGATCCTCTCCATGGTAGTAAGCCTTTCCACCCTTTTATTCAGATCCAGATCCATGGAAAGCTGTTTTAAGACTCTATCTGCCTGTTCTCTTAAAACCAATTCATTGATCACCTGTTTCTTAAATCCGGGGCGCATAACAAACAGGTTATCCGCTATAGACAGATCATTGATCAGAGAGCTTTTCTGGTCGATCTGATAAATACGGTTAGACGTTTCTTCCTGATTTAAATAACTGTTTACCAGTTTGCCGTCCATATACACTCTTCCTGCATCAATAGGATGGTTCTTTGCCGTCAGTTCGATCAGTTCTTTGATTCCCCGGTCATTGACAGAAAGCATCCCTACGATCTCACCTGCAGTCATATAAAAACTGAAATTATCCAAATAAACAGCCCCGTCTTTTTTGCAGGTCACATTTTCAAAACGAAGTATTTCCTGTTTCATAGCTGCCTCCTGTTTATCAGCATGTTCGTTACATCAATTCTTTACGACCGGAAGTGTGATTTCCACATCCGTTCCCGAATCCGGCTGGCTGTAGATATAAATGCCATATTCTTCCCCAAACAAAAGCTTAATACGGTTATTTACATTTTTAACTGCAATTCCGCCTTTTTTACCGGTTTCCCCGCTGTTTTCCTCTTCCAGTCTCAGTGCTCTCAGCTGTTCATTCATAACCTTCACCTGACCTTTTTCAATCCCTACACCATCATCTGAGATCATAATGATCAGATGACTGTCTGTCATAGTGATCTTAATATCCAGATGACCTGTTCCAATCTTGCGTTCCAGCCCATGATAAATGGAATTTTCCACAATCGGCTGCAAAGTCAGCTTAGGAAGCTGGCATATAAGCGCTTCCTCTTCATCCTCACAATCATAGCGGATCCTCAGATCCAGCTTGCTGCCAAAACGAAACTGCTGAATATAATAATAATTTTCCACATTTGCCAGCTCTTCTTCCAATGTGACCAGGTTATTTACCTGGGAAATGGTATAACGGAAGTAAGTTGCCAATGCCTCCGTCATCTCCGCAATGGAATCCACACCTGCGATCAGCGCCTCTGCCCGGATGCCTTCCAGGGTATTATAAAGAAAATGGGGATTGATCTGATTCTGTAATGCCAGATATTCCGATCTTTTCTTAGATACAGTGATCAGCTCGCTTTTGTCTAACAGGGCATAAAAACGACGCAGCATATTCTGTTCTTCCTCATTTAAAAGATAAGGCATATGGTAAATATCCTCATAACTGTCCCCTCTGGCAAAAGCCGCCTTTATCCGGCTGTTCACTTTTAAAGGCCGGTAGATCAGCTGATAAGCGGCATAAAGCAGGATAACATAAAGCACTCCTAAAAACAGAATAAACCACTTCATTTTCCCCGTCTTCCAATCCTGAAGGAACAGGATGAACAACAGACTGATATGAAAAATCAAAAAAATCGCTGCGCCCCAACGTATACGGTCAAAAAGATAACTTTCTTTATTCATGAATAGATCTTCCTGTACTCTCCCGGCTTCAGTCCGGTATATTTTATAAAACATTTCGTGAAATATTTCACATCTGCATAGCCTACCTTTTCGCAGATCACATTCATTCCCTCATTTCCGGAAACCAGCAGTTTTTTCGCTGCATCCATACGCACTGACTGCAAAAATTCCAGAAAAGTTACCCCTGTTTCTTTCTTAAAAAGCGTGCTGAAATATCCAGGAGCAAAGCCAGCCATCTCACTTACTTCTTCTAAGGTAAGCGAGCGGCTATAATTATCTTCTATGTACTGCTTTGCCTGACGTATGGGCCGGTGATCTTCTGCCTTCTTCGCTTCAGAAGCTTTTTGCAGAGATCTTCCTATCGTCCCACCTAAAAGGCGGAACAGTTCTTCTATATCTGCACATTCCCCTGCGTCTTTGCTGAATTCTTCCACAAATTTAGCTTCACTGTCCACACGGATCCCCCTGCTCTTCATGCAAAACAGATAATGATTGCAGGCTTCCTTAGTCATTTGCAGGATCTCATAACCGGTGATCCCCGGATAGTTCTTTAATACATCCCGCAGACCTTCAATCGTCCGCCTTGTCTCTACTACATTTAAAGCTTCGACTGCCCGTTCCATTTCCCTGTTAAAACGATAAAATGCCTCACTATTTATAAAATCAGAATTTTTTCTCTGTTGTGCTTCATCCATTTCCAACATCCGCCCGGTTCCTAAAAGAAGCCTCTGCTTAATCATAAATACAGCATCCAGAAAAGACTTCCTGATACCGCCCGCTGTGTTTACCATGCTTCCCATTCCTATGGTAACACTCATTCCATTTAAGATACTTTCCTGGGCTTTCAGTTCATCCATCATCTGGCGAACATTTTTCCGCACATTTTTACTCTCTTCTTCCCTGAAATTCAACAAAATATAAAAGGTAGAGTACTCTGCATAAACCTCATGGTCAAAACATACCGGTTCCAGATACTGTAATGCCAGACCTGCTGCCTTGTCTGCCAGGAAAGAAATACAGCTGTCATTGTGGCTTACATGGTCAAATTTGATGGCTGCAACCTGAAATACTCCCTCACGGAAATGGAAATGATACTGGTTGTTCAGTTCTTTCAGGCTGATAATATTTTCCCGCTCCCGGTCTCCGTAGATTATACGGGAAATAAAACTGGTACGCAGCTTTCCTGCATCATTTTTTAAGGCAAGGCGGACTCTTTCTTCAAAATTTAACTGTTCATTTTTCTCCCTGTAAATATCTGCGATCTTTTGTAAGGTATCCCGTAATTCCTCTTTATTAATAGGCTTTAAGAGATAATTTCTCACACCATAACGGATCGCCGTCTGGGCGTATTCAAAATGCCTGTATCCACTGATTATGATGATCTCTGTATCCGGCAGTTTTTCTTTTACTTTCCGGATCAGCTCCATCCCATCAATTCCCGGCATACGTATATCTGTGATCACAATATCCGGCTTACAGATTTCTGCCTGCTCTAATGCCTCAATACCATTAGAAACAGTTGCCACTATTTTTAACCCCATTTCTTCCCAGTTGATCAGCTTTATGATCAGCTGACAGATCTTTTCTTCATCATCTGCGATCAATACCTTCAGCATGTTCCCCTCCTCATTGCACAAAACATCTCCTGATATATCGTTTCGTAAATAACTGTACTAATCGCGTAGGATGCGGATTTGAGTGTGCAGGTCTAAAAACGCAGGCGTAGCGGGCTACGCTGAGGCTTTTAGACCTGTGTAATCAGATTCGCAGACAAATGAGTAGTATAGTTATTTCAAAAACGATGTACCAGTATATCAGTGTATCATCTTCAATAGATTTACGCCAGATGCAGAGGATAAAAACTAAATTCCTTATCGGAAAGATTCGTCAGTTCCTTAATAAGCAGGGCACCACTCTGGATATTAACCGGAGTATTGGGTCTTGAATCCTTACCGCTATACAGAACGGCATAAGGTTTCTCGTCAATCTTTGGAAAAATATGTTCTGCAAAGTACTTTGCCCATGACTTATCGAGAAATCTTTTTTCCCGGTCGGTCAGGCTGTTAAAGGAATCAAAAAGGGATAACTGTTGTTCATCCGAGTTATTAAGGACAAATGACATATGAAAGCCTCCATTCGTAATCTCTGCTTCTATTTTAACAGAAATGACACAAAAACGCTTGCTTTTACAACAATATATTCAATTTTCAATGTGCAAATATTTCAGCGGAAGGGCTATACCTTTTGACGCTCAAATCATGTCATCTATAAAGCAAAAGATTATAAAAACGAAGGAAGAATGGTGTCCGTATCTGTGCCAGGAACTGAATTTATTCGAATGTTTCTGATGCATATGCTTCCGAAAGGATTTATGAGAATCCGCCACTATGGTCTTCTTTCCTGTCGCAGTAAAAAAGAAAAAATGACTCTTTGCCGGAATCTTCTGGGGTGCCAGCAGTATATTTCAAGGCTGAGAGGAAAAAGTACTGCTGAGAAGATCCTGATTCTCTATAAACATGACATTCGAAAGTGTCGGTGCTGTGGTGCACCGGTAACTACATTTCGAGTTGATGGGGAATATATGTTGTGTTGAGATATGATAACAGAATATGCGAAAAACGGTCTCCAGCAGGAGGCCTGTTTGTGATGCAGAAAAAACATTAGAGTTCAATACGGAAAAATCGGTCTGCAGGCGCGTAGATAATGGAAGCCACTACCTTTTTTGTGCCTGAGACCGATTGTTTCCGATACTATTTTAGTCCAGCTCGTCTTCTCCTACGATCTCGTCAAACTCCTGATCGTCCAGCAGTTCATCGAAAGCGTCTGCAACTACCTCGTACTCGTCGTCATCCTCGATGTTGTCCAGGCTCGGGTTGCCGTCCTCGTCTTCCTCGTAGCGGTATAAGTATACCTCGCCCTCGTCTGCCTCTGCGCCCTCGGTCGGGAGCAGTGCGATATAGTCACGGTCGCCTGCCTCAAAGATGGTGAGCACAACGCACTCTACCTCGCTGCCATCATCCAGGGTCAGGGTGACAGTCATCTCCTCCTGCTCTAAATCCATCTCTTCGTTCTGGTTCTTTGCCATAAAAATGTACCTCACTTTTAAAATTGGTTTTCAGTGGTTTCGTCTGTTAAAAAAATATTACCTCTCCACTTTATCAGATAGCCGCCGCAAAAGCAATATCTAAAATTCGATTCCTTTGCGGGCCGGGATGCCTTTCTGGTATGGGTGCTTCCGCATGCAGATCTCCGACACATAATCGGCCAGCTCCAGCAGTGCTTCTGATGGGTCCCGCCCGGTCAGCACCACTTCCAGATTTTCCGGCCGGTTCTTTAAAAATTCCGTGACGGACTGTTCGTTTACCATGCCATAATTGCAGGATGCCAGAATCTCATCCAGAATCAGAAGGTCGTAATTGTTCTCCACGGCTTCTGTCACCGCGGTCTCAAACCGGCTCTGATAGTAGAGGGCGGCTTCCTGTTTCTGTTCTTCGGTCATGCGGAACACGAAACCGAAGGTTCGGTCACAAGGTGTTACAGTAATGCCGGGAATGCTTCGCAGCACTTCCACTTCCCCGGAGTTTTCGGTTTTCAGAAACCGCACCACCAGGACTTTCATGCCCCGGCCGGCCGCGCGGACCGCCAGTCCCACAGCCGCGGAGGTTTTGCCTTTGCCATTGCCACAGTAAATGTGGACCAGGCCATGCTTCTCTTTTTTCATCACCGTACCACCTTTCCATTATAATTTCGTAACTGTTCAGTACCCTCACAGTTACGGGCAAAAATCCATTGAAAATTGCCTTCGGCAATGGGATTTTTGCCTGCAAGCCCATGTTTTCATACGGTCAGCGCAGTGAATGCGCAGACCTACTGAACAGTTACATAATTTCTCATAACTCCGTTCTGCTGCGGTCCCGGCCGAAATTCCCCCGGCGGCGCACCGTCGGGATACAGGTATTCATCAATAAACCGGGACCGTTCCTGAGGCTTTCCGTACCGCTCCTTTGTATAATACACATGAAGCCGGTCTTTGGCCCGGGTCATGGCCACATAGAACATGCGGCGCTCCTCCTCCAGGTCCGCCTCCAGCACCGCCTTGTGGTGGGGCGTTACCCGCTCGTTGGCATCCATGATATAAACCACCGGAAATTCCAGACCCTTGGAGCTGTGCATGGTCATAAGGGCAACACAGTCCAGGTCCCGCTCGCCCCGGTTCTGGGCCTGCTGCTTTAACTGCTCCCCGTATTCTTCCATATGAAGAAGCCAGGCCTCCATAGTCTTGTAGCCGGATGCGCTCTCCTGGATCTGGTCCGCCAGGTCAAACAGTTCCTCCGGCTTCATGCGCCGGTACTCCGCGTAATCCTTCAGATATTCGTCATAGCCAATGGCCTTTCGGATGTAGTTGACTGCCGCCACCGGCGCCAGCTTCTTTAAGATTTTGAGATCATACTCCAGATCTTCAATGCGTTCCACCATCCAGTCCTTCGCCCGGTACCAGGATTTCACGCTGTCCCAGGAGATAATCTGCCCATCCAGCGCTTCCCGGCTGATGTAGCGTTTCGGCCGGTTGATGATGCGCAGCACATCCGCCCGCTTTGCCTGATGCTTCTCTGCCAATGGGTCAGACGCCATACGGATGTATGTCAGAAGATCCTGGGTAATCCAGTGCTCATAAATGTTTGGCAGAGCATCCCGCATCTGGAACGGAATGTTGTATTCCATCAGCCGCTCCATGAGAAGGCGCGGTTCCAGGTTCGTGCGGTAGAGCACGGCAATGTCAGACAGCTGATATCCCATCTGCACATAGTCCTGAATTTCTTTTACAATCATCTTCGTCTCAGTCTGGGCATCGGCAAAGCCGGAGGTTGTCACTGGCCTGCCTGCGCCTCTTGCCGCCCGGATCTCTTTCTCAAACCGGGTCTTGTTATGACGGATCAATCGTCCGGTGTAATCCACAATATTCGAGGTGGAACGGTAGTTTATCCCCAAAAGCGTCCGCTTTGCCTGGGGATAGTCCTTCTCGAAGCCCAGCATGATTTCCGGCTTCGCTCCCCTAAACCGGTAGATGGACTGGTCATCATCGCCCACGATGAACAGATTGTTCCGGGGTGCCGCCAGCATCCGGACAATCTCATATTGTACCCGGTTGATGTCCTGAAATTCATCGATGAGAATGTACTGGTACTTGTTCTGCCATGCCGCCAGAATGTCCTTTCGCTGGGTAAACAGCTCGTAACAGAGCACCAGCATGTCATCAAAATCCAGAAGCCCTTTGTCCACCATAGCCTTCTCGTAGCCCTGGTACAGCTTCTTAAACAGCTCCTCTGAACAGTTCTTGGAATAGTAGTAATCCAGATTCATCATCTCGCCTTTCACCAGGCTGATCTCAGAGAGGATCTGGGCGGTAAATTCCGCCTCATCCTCCACATCCATCTGGAGCTTGTCCACCAGTTCCCGAATAATCTGGGTGCGCTGCTCTTCCCGCGCGATATTCGACGCGTCATAGCGGTAGGCCCGCTTTAAGATTGCGAAAAATACTGCATGAAACGTACCAAAGCTGACGGGGAGCCTGCGCCCCTCCGTCAGCTTTTCAAATCGCTGCCGCATTTCCTGCGCAGCGGCTTTTGTAAATGTAATCACCAGAATGCTGCCCGGCTCCACATTGCACTGCTCCACCAGGTATTTCACCCGGTGGGTAATGACAGTGGTTTTGCCGGATCCCGGTCCTGCAAGCACCATCATCGGCCCCTGCCTGTGATGGATGGCCTGCAGCTGTGCTTCATGAAACGCCATGTATGCGGTTCCTTTCTTCATTCAATCCGCACGGGATGTCTTCGCCACGAAAGCATCCGATGCAGACACCGTGTACAACCTCTTACGCGTTTACTGCGCTCAGCATCTCAATACCCTTGCGGATCCGGGCCAGGGACTCTTCCTTGCCCAGCACTTCCATGATCTCGGTTGCGCCGGCCGGAGTCATCTGCTTGCCGGATACCGCGGTACGGATCGGCCACATTACAAAACCGGTCTTGTAGCCTTTCTCGGATACATAAGCGGATAATGCAGCGTAAAGCGCGTCGTTGGTGAAGTCCTCCTGTGCTTCCAGGATCGACAGCACATCTTTTAATACCTCCAGAGAGTTCTCGGAGTTGGTCTTCATCTTCTTGTGGGTGTACATAGCCACATCGTACTCCGGCAGCTCCTGGAAGAAATCTACCTGGGCTGCGATGTCCGGAAAGATCTCGATACGGGTCTTTACCATGCCTGCAATTTTCTTCAGATCCAGATTCTTGGTGATGGCAGCCTTTAAGTACGGCTCCGCCAGCTTGTAGAAGCGGTCTGCGTCCATTGCCTTTAAGTACTCGCCGTTCATCCATTTTAATTTGGTGATATCAAATACAGCCGGGGACTTGCTGATGTTGTGGTAGTCAAATGCCTTTACCAGCTCCTCTAAGGAGAAGATTTCCTGGTTGTCGGTCGGGGACCAGCCCAGCAGTGCCACGTAGTTGACAACAGCCTCGGATACAAAGCCCTGATCGATCAGATCCTCGAAGGAGGAGTGGCCGCTTCTCTTGGACAGCTTCTTGTGGAATTCATCGGTAATCAGCGGGCAGTGTACATAAACCGGAACCTCCCAGCCAAAGGCGTCGTACAGACGGTTGTACTTCGGAGAGGAAGACAGATACTCGTTGCCGCGCACCACATGGGTGATGCCCATTAAGTGGTCATCCACTACGTTTGCGAAGTTATAGGTCGGGTAGCCATCGGATTTGATCAGGACCATATCATCCAGCTCGGAGTTGTCTACAGTGATGTCTCCGTAAATCTCATCGTGAAAGGTGGTGGTTCCCTCGGTCGGGTTATTCTGACGGATGACATACGGCATGCCTGCTGCCAGGTTTGCCTCTACCTCTTCCTTGCTTAAGTGGAGGCAGTGCTTGTCATAGGTCATGATCTCCTCGCCGTTGACGGTTTTCTTTAAGGAGTTTAAGCGCTCCTGGGTGCAGAAGCAGTAATATGCCTCGCCTTTTTCTACCAGCTTCTTTGCGTACTCCAGGTAAATGCCGGCTTTCTGGCGCTCACTCTGTACATACGGGCCGCAGCCGCCGTCTTTATCCGGGCCTTCATCGTGAATGAGTCCGGTCTCTTCCAGGGTGCGGTAGATGATCTCGGTAGCGCCCTCTACGTAACGCTCCTGGTCGGTATCCTCGATACGCAGCAGGAAATCGCCGCCCTCATGCTTTGCGATGAGGTATGCGTACAGCGCGGTTCTTAAGTTGCCTACATGCATGCGGCCGGTCGGGCTCGGTGCATATCTTGTTCTGATCTTTGTCATGATAGAAACTCCTTTGTTTATAGATAAATTTTTAATCAACCAATTTTATAACTGCCATCGCCCTTTCCGGCAAAGCTTCCGGAGTAGAGCACCTTTGCGGCCTCAATGAGGTATGCGGTGTCGCGGCTTCCCGCGGTTTCATAGCTGGAGTGCATCGCCAGCTGCGGCAGGCCGATATCTACAGTGTTCAGCGCTACCTGGGTGCCGGAAATGTTGCCCAGGGTAGAGCCGCCCAGAATGTCAGAACGGTTTAAGAATACCTGGTACGGAACCTCAGCCTTCTCGCAGATGGTCTTGAATACAGCGGCGGAGACGGCATCGGTACAGTACTTCTGGTTTGCGCTGTACTTGATGACGATACCCTGGTTTAAGTACGGACGGTTCGTCGGGTCTGCCTTGTCCGGCTGGTTCGGATGAATGGCATGGGCATTGTCTGCGGATACCATGAAGCTGGATGCCAGCGCGGTCAGATACTCCTCCTCGGTGCGGCCCATACCGGTGTTGATGCGGTGCAGGATATCCTTTAAGAAGGTGGATTCTGCGCCCTGCTTGGTGCCGCTTCCCACTTCCTCGTTATCATATACACAATGAACAGCTACGCTGTCCTTCGGCTCTGCCGCTAAAAATCCCTTTAAGGAAGAGAACGCGCACTGCAGATCATCTAAGTGCGGGCTTGCCAGAAACTCGCCATCTGCGCCCAGCAGCGTACCGGTCATGCGGTTGTATAAGAACAGGTCAGTATCCAGAATATCCTCAGCCTTTACGCCGGCCTCCTTCGCGATCAGCTCGGTAAAGCAGCCCTTTACCTGCTTCTCTGCCGCCTCACAGAACAGCGGAAGCATATCCTTCTGCGGATTGAAGGCATAGCCGTCATTTACCTGGCGGTTCATGTGGATAGCCAGATTCGGAATGATCATCAGGTCACGGTCTACATTCACCAGCTTTGTGGCAATGCCATCAGCGGTGCGCACGATCACGCGGCCTGCTACGGAAAGCGGACGATCCAGCCAGGTGGAGCAGATCATGCCGCCGTATTTCTCCACGTTCAGCTTCACATACTGGTTCTCTACCTCAATCTCCGCGTTGGCTTTGATCTTGAATACCGGAGAATCGCTGTGGCTTGCCATGATCTGGAAACCGGTAAAATCCTGTTTCGGAATACGGAAGGCGATCAGGGCAGAATCATTTCTGGTTACATAATAACCGTTTCCGGCCTCCAGATTCCACTTTTCTCCCTCATACAGGCGGGTATAGCCAGCCTCTTTTAACAGCTCACACATATTTGCGGTTGCGTGGAACGCACTCGGGCTGTGATCCAGAAATGCCAGTAACTCCTCATTCATCTTGTCAAAGTTTAAATTTGCTTTGCTCATGCTAATACCTTCTCTAAATCCTTTCTTAAGTTCTCTACACTGCCATCTGCGAAGCAGTGGCCGTCCATGCCGCAGGCTTTCGCCCCCTCAATATTCATCGGCAGGTCATCAATAAAATAGCACTCCTCCGGCTTTAATCCAAACTGGTGGAACAAATGCTCATACATTTCCTTCTGGGGTTTTAAATATTTGATCTCTGCGGAAAAAAGCATGCCGTCAAAGCATTCCGCTGCCGGAATCACATCCATGCAGATGGACGGCAGACGGATGGACGCGTTGGAACAGATATAAAGGCCATATCCCTTTGTCTTCAATTCCCGCACCAGAGTCTCCATGGCGTCAATCTTCCACATGCAGTATTCCGGCCAGTGCGCGAAGCACTGCTTTGCAGCTTCCTGCAAACGCTCCGGCAGACGGGCACACATCTTCGCAAGCCCCTCTTCTTCTGAGATGAGTCCCATGTCCAGAAGAATCCACTCCGGAGAGTCGAACACCGCACTGCAGACCAGTTTCTGGTCATCTTCATTTTCGATAAAATGGCGGCATGCGCGCATGGATTCATAATCCAAAAGGACTTTTCCCATATCGAATACGATATTTTTGATCATCTTCCTTCTCCTTTCCCGTTATTTTCATACCATTCTGTGATACAAACTTTCCCCGTTGCATCAACCGGCCGCCTCGCATCACCGGCCTCCGGTCAGCAGATTCCAAAGCCCCGGTACATACCGCCGCAGGACTTTTCCAATCATGGTACTGATCGGAAGCACCAGAAGCGGCATCACCAGGAACAGGCCAAACGGTCCGTACCATTCCGGCACTGCTTGGGCCATCAGCATGGCCGCCCCCTTGTTGATCAGCCGCACAATGGCAAAATGCACGGCGTACAGGAAAAAGTTATGCTTCATAAAATCTTTTGCCGCCGGAAGATGTTTTCCCGGAAGCACCAGCCAGAGTCCAACTACCGCGCATAACCGGCACAGGACAAAGGATGGGGTGTGGGCCCGCCAGAGCCCGATATAGTAAATAACCGCTGCTGCCGCAAGACTCAAAAGCCCCACTGCAAGACGCTTTCCATTCTCCGCGCCTTCCGCCGCCTCCCGGCAGTGAAGCGCGATCATGGCTCCGCTTCCATAATAAATCAGCGCGTCCGGATTCACCGGGAAACTGTTCGGATTTACCCGCACCAGAATCCAGAAAAACGCCAGAAGTAAGGGGCCGCTCCACACCCGCTTAAGCAGCGGATAGAGCACCGGCGCCAGCACCACCAGCCACAAAAGCTGGTACAGATACCAGAATACATTGTTGTAGGTGTGGGCCACCACGGCATCCACCATGGCCGCAAGGGAAAATTCCACCACACCTTTCCCAACTACATCCCCTACCGCAGGAATGCGGCTTGCAATGACGTAGCTGAGGTAATACAGAAAATTCCAGACAATATAGGGAACCAGCAGACTTTTCACACGCCGCTGCCATTTGCCCTTTAACTTTCCCCAGTCAAAATCCCGGTAAAACTGATAGCCGGAGATCATGAAAAATCCCGGTACCGCAATCTGGCCAAACCAGTCTCCGATCTGGTGCTCCAGCACATAGACCGTTCCCGTAGCTGCCTGGTAACCCAGAAACAGCTCCGCGTTGTAGGAATGAACCCAGATCACCAGAAGACTGAGCGCAAAAGAGAACCATGTGACTTTGTTGCGAAATTCTAACTCGGTCATATGATTCCCCCTCGTCTGTCATACATTTTATCAGGCGGCGGTCCGGAAAGCCGGACTCCAGATTCATCCGCCTGCTATAATACGTCGGAAAAATGCGGACGCAGCCGCTTAAATACCCGAAGGCCCACAAGTCCGATCACCAGAGTCACCACCCAGAAATAAATGCCGAGCCTCGGCCGCTCCCAGAACCAGTTTCCGGTCAGCATGCTGTCACGGTAACCGGCTACCACATAGTAGAACGGGTTCAGTTTTAAGATGGTCACAAACCACGGTGCCTTGTCGGCAAACATGGTCTCCTGGTACATGATCGGGGTCAGCCACATGCCAAACTGCAGGCAGATGCTCACGATCTGCGCCATATCCTTAAAGAAGACATTGACCGCAGACGTCAGATAGCCAAAGGCCAGTGCCAGCATGGAAGCCGCAAAGCTGTAATACAGGATCTGGATCCAGGTAGCCATGGGCAGGCGTCCGTAGCATAAGAACACCGCCAGCATGATCCCAGCGAAAAACGCATGCACCAGCATGCAGGAAATCAGCTTGATGATAGGCAAAATCTCTACCTGGAACACGACCTTCTTCACCAGATAGCTGTACTCCTGCAGGCACCCGGTCACGCAGTTTAAGGCCTCACTGTAGTAAAACCACGGCACAATGCCCGGAATCAGCCAGAGCACATAGGGAACTCCCGGAACCGGCGGCACACTCTTAAATCCCACCTGGAAGATGAAGAAATAGATCAGTACCGTAACAATCGGCTGCACCAGCATCCAGACAATGCCGAAGTACGAACCCACAAAGCGTTTCCGGAAATCGGCCTTGGCCAGATCCCAGATGAGTTTTCGTTTCCTGACGATTTCTTTCATCAGAGAAATTACATAATTCATACGTTATTTTTCCTCATTAAATTTGAAGGTGTCCTTCAGACCACTCCACTTTTTATCTTTCTCAGAGATGATCAGCTCTACGCCTTCCTCAAACGGCCAGTCAATGCCGATCTCCGGATCATTATAAGCCAGTCCGCCCTCATCGCCCGGATGATAGAAATCGGTGCACTTGTAAGCGAACTCAGCCTCATCAGACAGTACCAGGAAACCGTGCGCAAAGCCCTCCGGAATGTAGAACTGCTTCTTATTCTCTGCAGTCAGCTCTACACCAAACCACTTGCCGTAGGTTTTGGAATTGGCACGCAGGTCTACTGCTACATCAAAGACTGCACCGCGGATGGCACGCACCAGCTTGCCCTGCGGATACTGTTTCTGGAAATGCAGGCCGCGCAGTACGCCCTTCACGGACATGGACTGGTTATCCTGTACAAATACCATGTTCAGACCGGCTTCCTTGAAGTCGTTCTGGTTGTAAGTCTCTACGAAGTAACCGCGCTCATCCTTGAATACGGTTGGCTCGATCACATAAAGTCCTTCTATGTCGCAGGATGTCACTTTGATCTTTCCCATTGTTTTCTTCCTCACTTTTCATTCATCTAAGTTTTAAAGCCGGATGCACACGATGCTGAACAGACGCACCAGGGCGTAGCCATTCAGGCAGCACATCAGATACAATATACTACGGTTTTTATCCTTTGTCAAAACCACAGTATGATTTTTGAGAGCCAGTAAAAGCACTGGCAGAAATGGCAGGAAATACCGTCCCTGAACCCCCAGGATCACCCGGGAGCTGACCGGTGTCCAGGCAATCAGCATGGACAGCATGGTAAGACCCGCGCAGGCCGCGCATAAAAATCCGATCCAGACTCTGTGCCGCCCGGTCATACGGATCTGCTCTCCTGGAATTTTTAAGGCCAGGCCGATGAGGCACAGCGTGAAAGCCCAGACAGCCAGATACGGCACATCCAGCACCTGGTCCAGGTTGCCAAGCCAGCCGCCGATCATGGTAATGTGCATGTCCTTGGCATTCCACAATAAAGTCTGATAGAACATCCGCACCAGCAGCACCGGATTGTGGATGAGAAGGCTTATGCTAAAGCCCGCCTCCTCCGCCCATTCCACATAGCTGTCGGCTTCCGTTGCAGTTGCGTAGGTGGTGATAACCTGGCTGTTGACCAGATACATGGCCATGCCCCAGGCTATCCCCACTGCAAAGGCGCTGATAAACCAGTTTTGCACCTTGCCGAATTTCCGCATAGGGATCAGCAGGCACAGGCCCAGTATCGGCGCGTACACCATTTTGCAGGGACCGGCCACCGCCGCCAGAACGGCAAGCAGCACCACATCCCGCACCCGGACCGTTTCTTTTTCATAGGCCAGATCCAGACAAACCGCCGTCAGCAAAAACATGCAGGACAGAATCATCACATCATAGGAAAAGGAAGCCGCCAGATGCAGTGTCATGGGAAGCACTGCCACGCCGAGAAGCACTTCCTTTCCGAACGGAATCCGCTTCATGGACAGATACAGCATGATCACGAAAAAAATCAGGTTGCAGAGCCGTCCAAAATATAAGAGACAGACTGTGTTCAGTCCCAGAATTCTTGCCAGGCTGATGCCGATGGCCTGGGGCACATAGGCAAGGGGCGTGGTGGTAACCGGCGGATAGGTGGAGCTGACATACGCACCCATACTCTGAATCTCGGCGGTACGCTCTGGAGCATACTGCCCGTTGACGCCAAGAGTATGAAACAGCTCGTAGGTGGATTCATCCAGCGTTTCCCCCAGCTTCACCGCCTGCTCCCGGCTCTCAGCCGTCACCTGCAGGTTGCCGTCTTCATCCGGCTCATACACAAAATCCCCGTCCAGGTCTTCCACCCAGGTGTCCTGCGCCCGCAGAAGCACCCGGCCATACCGGTCCCGCTGGGGCTGCCCGGTCATCTGGGAGGAAAGCCGGTAAGCACTGACGTAGTGGCTGATCTCATCCGGTGCCGCGAGAGGCGGCAGCACAAAGAGATACAAAATGCCAAGCCCGCCAGCCATGAGCACCGCCAGCTTCGGCAGGGAACAGAGAGTTACTGTACGTGGGCAGGCATTTTCTGAACTGAAAATGTTCTTTTCTATCAGAAAATAGCCGCAAACCGTAGTCAGCGCCACCACCAGCATCGTTAAGAATACGTACTGGCCCATCTGCCAGGAAGCGCCGGTCTCATGAATTCCCGCCCGCACATCCAGGCTGTGCCAGGCTGCCGCAGCCGCCAGGCAGAGGATTCCGGTGATCAGGCCCAGGCTAACGCTTCTCTTCTTCATATTTTTTCTCCTCAAGAGCCATCGCCTGTACCAGTTCCTTGATCTTACTTTCCAACTGGGAAATGTGGATGCTCATAAAGAATACCTTTAAGATCAGCACGAAGATCGCAAACAGGAACAGAAAGTTGGTTGTCGCATAGATTCCCAGAAGGCTGGCGCAGGCATCGGCCACCTTCGGAAATACGCTGTATACCACCAATACCAGGGCCAGCACGATCCAGAAGATCGCGCTCTCAATCTGCATCCGGGACTGGCGGATCTTGCGCATGATCATGGAAAAGGTCCCGAGGGACACCAGGATCAGCGCGATTCGTAAGGTTGTGGTCATCATGATTTTCTTCTCCATTTCTTTTCCCAGTAAAGCGGGCTCATGCTGCACCAGAGGATCATCTTCTTTGGAAGCTTCTCATACTGTTTTCCCAGCTTGTAGCCGAGATATTTACAGCCGCTGCCGACCACCAGCTCCGGGATCAGGTAGCCGCGGAAATGCGTCAGCAGATATTTTGCCGTCTGCTTTACCAGGCGGATGCCCTCGCCCTCAGATTTCAGGTCCGCAAACACCTCCGGGTGCTCCGCCTGGGATACTGCCAGGTCAAAGTTGCGGTGAAACTGCTGCATAGGCGTTAAATTGTGGGAATGAACCACCTTCGCCTCCGGCACATACGCCACCGCGTAACCGGCATCCATGGCCGTGGCTGCATAAATCATGTCCTCATTGAAGATGGTGCTGTTCACAAAGCCCTCCAGCTTCCGGAAAATATCCTTGCGGTACGCACAGCAGACATTGGAAGCAAAATAGGTTTTGATTCCCATGGTTTCCAGGTCTTTTTTCGTCTTGACCATGGGCCTGTCCGGGTAGTTGAAGGAGCGGGTGTAGCGCTCAATCGTACGGCAGTCCTTTGCCGGAAGCTGCTTTGCGTAAGCCACTGCCACCGTCTCGCCCTCCGGCCCCGTCTGATCCAGTCCCTTTAAGAGATTCTCGATCAGATATTCATCCTGGGGTACTGCGTCATCGGTCATAAAGATCATGATATCTGACTCGGAATACCAGGCCGCCAGGTTGCGGGTGCCGCCATGGTCAAACTCTTCTTTTGTCAGATGATGGACTTCCATGCCCGGAATATCCCGGTATCCGTCCGCGTTCCAGTAAGCTTTTTCTGTATTCATAATGATGATCCGGTTCGGCAGCACCGTCTGCTTTTTTAACATCTGGAGCAGTCTCGCAAACCGCCGGTCCGGCTTGTACACCGGAATCAAAACATCAACCGTCATGACGCACCTCCTGTATTTCTTTCTGTATTTCAATCCACGCTCCTCCAACGAAGCCCGCTGCCATCACGATCATTAAGATGAGGTAGGCCAGGGCCGCGCCGAATATTCCAAGCGCGATTGTAAGCTTCGGTGCCAGAATAACCGCAAGCACCGTGAGTAGCACGTAAATGCCAAAGATCAGCTTCTGCCTGCGCAGAATGACCAGCGCGTAATAATAAAGATTTAACACCGCGTAAAAGCCGCCGCCCAGCACGATCATGATGAAGGCCGGCCACAACGCCGTCAGCGTTCCGCTGTAGGACGCCCCCAGCAGCCACTCCAAAAGTGCCAGCACCGGTTTTCCCAGTACCACGGTTCCGCCTGCCGCCAATACCGTCAGGCCGCCGATGACTGCCATTATGGTGAGAAGCTTCTTTTTAAAATCAGAAAACCGGTGTTCATTCCAGCAGTCCGTCAGATACGTCAGGAACGGGCGGATGACAAAGCCCGCCGCCAGGTTGATGACGGAGGTCGGCATAAAGATCACGTTGAAATAGCCGCTGGCCGCATCGCCCAAATGCGCGTCAATGGCATACTTCGCTGCCGAAAAAATATAGAAATCCAGGAATACGGAAACAAACAGCAAAATGGCCGATGCCGTTAAAGACACGCCCTGCTTCGCGCTCCAGCCGTAATCCACCTGGTTCAGTTCTCTTAAAACCACAATATCAAACAGGACTACACCTGCAATCTGTCCCAGCACCGCAGCCACACAGGCGGTAAACAGCCCCGCCCCGGAAACCAGGGTGACCAGAAACACGCCGACCGAAAGAATGGTACGGAAGGTATTGGACCGGCCGGTTAAGTACAGGCACCCCTGCCGCTGAAACTCCGACTCATACACATCGGCAAAACCATCGATCACCTTGTAGGCGATCAGCAGGAAGATGATCTGCGCCTTCTGCCAGGAATAGCCGATCGCCGCCAGATACCCGGCGCCAAGAAGCAGCGCCAGGGCGCAGGTCACATACCGGTGATGCAGGTAATCCCCGAACCGGTACTGGTTCGCCCCGTCTGTAATGTGAAACGGTCGGATACCAAAGTAAGCCAGCAGGAACATCTGCTGCCCCACGGTACTGAATCCGAAGGAAAAGATGCCGCCCTGCTCCTCCCCCGCGATGCGCAGCACCAGAAAGGAAAGCACCATACTGGCAAAGGCGTAGAAGAAGCTTCCGGTCATGTTCCAGATCATATTCTCTTTTTCCAGGCTCAGCCTTGTGCGCATGAGAAGGCGCGTCCAGTGTTTCATAATGTTTGTACTCCGTTGTTTCTATGTTTTCTAGTTATTCCCGTTCAGCCATGCCATGACAGGCAAAGAAAGGCTCATGTAAGCCAGCTTACATCGCCTTTTTTTGTCTGTCACGGCGCATGGCTGAACTATTCCGGAAATTTTGTATCAGCAGAATCGACAGCAGCATCCGCGCCATATACCGCGCGGCCACCATCGGCTTTAAGTAGCTCTCGCCGCCGGCCCGCTCCGCGATGTGCACCGGCACTTCCGCAATCTTCGCCCCCTGCTTTAACAAGTAGGAAACCGTGTCCGGCTCCGGTCCGTAGTTTAAGTTGAGGGCAAATTCTTTGATCATCTCCCGGTTAAACATCCGCATGCCGGAGGTCGGATCGTTGACCGTCACGCCCGTTGTCAGACGGATAGCCATCTCAATGAAGCGGCTTCCCACCATACGCATGGACCAGTCCTTTTTCGCATTCACGAACCGGCTTCCAATGACAATCTCATAGCCCTCTTCCATTTTTTTCATCATAGGCTCAATGAACTCCGGGCGGTGCTGCCCGTCGCCATCAAACTGAATGGCATACTCATAGCCCTTATGGTAAGCGTATTTCATCCCCGCCTGAAAGCAGCCCGCAAGCCCCAGGTTTACCGGAAGATCCAGCAGGTTGAAGCCCTGTTCCCGGCAGATGACCGCCGTTCGGTCTCTGGAGCCGTCATTGACCACAATATAATCAAACTGCGGATACTTATCCTCCAGTTCCCGTACCACATTCTCGATGTTCGCTTCCTCATTGTAGGCGGGAATTACGATCAGCACCTTGTTCATTTCGTCTTTTCTCCACATTTCAGTATGATATCGCAGATCTCATCCACCGTTTCCAGGGAAAGATCCGGGTATAACGGCAGCGTCAGTACTTCAGAGGCGATCCGCTTTGCCACCGGCGTGTCGTCGGAAGAAAACTGATCTCGGTAACATGCGTAATCGTTGATGCACGGATAGAAGTACTTGCGCGCAAAAATGTTATACTCTTTCAGCGCCGCAAAGATCTCATCCCGGTCTGCCCCGTAGCCTTCAAATACCACCGGCATGTAGGCATAATTATAACGCACGCCTTCCTTTTCTTTGCAGAGGCGAATGCCTTCCACGCCGCCCAGACGCTCCCGGTAACGCTCCGTCAGAACCTTGCGCTTCGCGATGTCCGCATCCACATGACGCAGGTTACAGAGGCCCATGGCCGCCTGGAACTCATTCATCTTTCCGTTGGCACCCACATACTCTACCTGCTCATAGCCGGTAATGCCGAAGTTTTTCAGCTGATACAGCAGGTCCTTTAATTTCGAGTCATGGAACGCAACCGCGCCACCCTCAATGCTGTGAAACACCTTGGTGGCATGAAAGCTGAACATGGACGCATCACCAAACTGGCCGATGCCAACGCCATCGATCTCCTCACCAAAGGTGTGGGCCGCGTCGTAGATGACCTTTAAGCCATGGCGGTCCGCAATCTCCTGGATACGTTTCACATCACAGGGATTTCCGTATACATGGACCGGAACGATGGCCGAGGTTTTCTCCGTGATCAGACTCTCCAGTTTGTCCACATCAATGGTATAGTCTTCCTCATTAATATCACAGAATACCGGAGTCAGGCCGTTTCGCACAATGGCGTGGGTGGTGGAGGCAAAGCTGAACGGGGTCGTAATGACCTCGCCCGTCAGCTTCATGGCCTGCAGCGTCAGCTCCAGCGCCATATGACCATTCACAAACAGCTCCAGATTCGGTGTCTTTAAGTATGTTTTCAGTTTTTCCTTTAAGGTTTCATGGTATTCTCCCATATTGGTCAGCCAGGCACTGTCCCAGATGGGCTTTAACATTTCCACATATTCTTCCAGAGGCGGCAGCGATGAACGGGTCACCATAACCGGCTCTTCATGTCGTTTTATCATCTGTTTTTCTCTCCCTTCGCCTGACTCATGCTGGCTGCATGGCATGAACTCTGTTCTGCGCCAGCTGTTTTGCTCTGGCTGTCTGCCTGTTCTGCGCCAGCCGCTTCATTCCGGCCGTTCATGGAATACTCCGTGTACCGCCTTGCAATATACTGCTCGCCATTCACGAACAGTTCATCCAGCTTCTCCCCGGTAAAGCAACGGATATGGGCGTCAGCCATATCGTAGCCTGCCGCGCCGGAAAATGCCACGCCGCCCGCAAACCGCGGATTACATTCCAGGAAATAATACTCCCCAGCTTCCCGGTCTGCCTCAATAAATTCCATATTCACACAGCCCCGGATGCCCACTGCCTCCGCGATGTCCCGGCACTGCTGCTCCAGCAGTCCGCTTCGGAATACACAGACCGAAGTTCCCGCGCCGTTTAAGGTACGCAGAAGTTCTCTTCTCGGCAGGCAGAATACCTGTCCGGTCTCCGGATTCCGCACCACATCTACGGTGATGACATGACCGCCGATCTTTGGCTGCACCAGATACTGCTGTTTCTGCTCTTCGCTGCAGGTATGCAGGAGAAATTCCAGATCCTCTTTAGATTCCAGAATCCGCAGGCCCTGGCTGCTCCGGCCGTCAAAGGGCTTCGCCACCAACGGATACTTAAGATTAGCAACATCCAACTCCGAAAGCCGCACTCCCGGAATGGTCCGGCAAAGCTTCCGCTCCCGCAAGAACGCTTCCATCTTCTCTTTATTCCGGCAAAGGCTGATTGCGGAAACATCGGAAATCCAGACCTCTGCGCCCAGCGCTTTAAAATCTTCCGCAAGCTCCGTTCTCCACTGCTGGATCACATCGATTTCCACATCGGTCAGCGGCATCAGCACACTGGCCTGTTCTTTCCGACAAAGTTCCTTGATAAAATTCCGGTACTGTTCCCGGTCGGTGGCATAGGGTGCCTTGTAGAACACCTCCACATCCTGGGAGTTTACCACCCACTCTGCCGGATATATATCACAGCCCACAACCCGCATGCCCGCCGCGTGGCAGGCAGAAATCACGTTCTGGGCAGAAAACGACCCGATGGCCGTTACGATTACTGTTTCTTTCATAATTTTTAACCCTCCTCTGTGCTGGAGCTTTCCCTGGAGCTTTCCCTGCAGATTCCATTCAGAAAATTTCCACTTACGAACTGCATCCGTCATTTTTTCAGCCGTTCCTTCACTATACCTGCTAAAAAGCAGAAACTCTCCAGGCGGAAGGCCGCCGCCAGCACAATGTATACAAAAGCGCCGCAGACAATCTGCAGTCCCAGTTTCAGCCATACCGACATGGCCGGAAGCCATGCGCCAAAGGCCATCACGGCCCCGCACATCACCACCGATAACGCAGCCGGAGGAGCCACATCCATCCACTGATGAGCGATATCATAGCCCAGCAGCTTTTTGTTCGGCGCCGCATTGACAAAGGTGCACACAAAATCCTGAAATGCCTTGATACACACCATGATAAACACGTTAAACTGCATGCCGATGACCAGAGCCAGAATACTCAAAGCCTTCTTCACCAGCTCCAGTTTTAAGAAAATATCACTGCGTCCCACTGCGTTGATGGCCTGCAGATTTGTGATATGAATCGGCCAGAAGCAGTAGGAAACGCACATAATCCGTAAAAATGGCACACAGATCAGCCATTTTTCTCCAAGCATGGCCAGCACCAGCGTGTCCGCCACCGCAAACAGCCCCATAAGCATGGGGATCACCGCAAAGGAACTTAAGCGGATAGCCCGGCGCACCATATCCCGCACCTTGTCCCTGTCATCCTGACAGGCAGAAAAGGCCGGAAGCAGCACTGCCTGAATGGCTGCGCCCAGGTTGGTAGCAATCAGCTTTGGAAACTGCTCTCCGCGGTTGTAGCTGCCCAACAACTCTTCATTATATATCTTTCCGATCAAAAGTCCATACAGATTGTTAAATACCGTGTCCAACAAAGACGCGCAAAGAAGCTTCCAGCCAAACGCGAACATGGTCCGGATCCGGTCAAAGGCAAAAAACAGCCCCGGCTTCCAGGAAACCGTGAGAAACAGTACGATCATCAGGCTGATGTAATAGCTGATCTGCTGCCCCACCATGGCCCACACGCCCAGGCCCCGGTACGCCATGAAAATGCTGATGACGCCAGAGATGGCGGAAGCAGCCAGTGTGGAGAAAAACAGTCCGCGAAACTCCATGTTCCGGGATACATAGGCTGTCTGAACCGAGATGACTGCCCCCGGGAACAGCACAATGCCCAGCACCCGCACAATGGGCTTTAGCACCGAAATCGCGTAAAACTCCGCAATGGCAGGCGCCGCCAGATACAAAAGCACGTAAAATACAACCGATGCCGCAAGTTCAAAATAGCAGACCGATGAGAAATCCACCTCGTCAGCCTGCTTTTTCTGCACCAGAGCCGTAGAAAAGCCGCTCTGGACAAATACATTCGCAATGGTGATAAAGATCATGATGATTCCGACCACGCCATACTCCGCCGGAGTCAGCAGTCTGGCCAGAAGGATCGCGATCACAAACTGGATGCCCTGGGCGCCTCCGTTTTCCAGAAGCTTCCAGAACAGTCCGCTCGCCACTTTATTTTTCATTCCTGTTTCATTCATAAACAATCTCTTTCAAATCCTGTTTCTTGTTCTGTGTTTCTCTGAAGATTCCTGCTCACGGCAATCCGCTGCCGCCCAGCCTGCCTCTTCTACCGCTCCGGTCCATGGTGCTTATGCCCGGTGGAACTGCTTCTGCAGCCAGTCATACAATTTCGGTGCCGAAGTCTCAAACCGGATGAAGAACCGTGTTCTTGCATTCAGTTCCCGGTAAAATTCCCGGTTTTCCTTATTTAATACAGTCTCGTAATGCTTGGTGTTTACCCGTGTCAAAAACGTAAGCCGCCGGATGGCATGCTCCACCGTCTTGTGGAACCGGCCGCTGCTGAACGCGTCAAAGCCCCGGTACATAGCTGTCATGGAATCTGCGTAATCCTGCTGTTTTTTCTCGTAATCTCCCTGTTTCATAAGCGTAGTCCAGGAGGCTGCTCCCCCCAGACGGTACACACACATAGGCTCATCCAGATACCAGGCCCAGCCCCGGTTCGCGCAAAGGAGCTGCAGTGGAATATCCGCGATAGGGGCATTGTTATAAAACTCCGGCAGATCTGCCACCATCTCCCGATAAAACATCAGGGATGCCGTCGGATACCCGGAAGTTTTGTCAATGATCTCCTCCGGGGAGACCATGCGGCTGCCCTTGTACGGACGCATGGTGTGCTCCGTCAGTGCCTTTCCCTGCACCTCCACCTTTGCGCTGTGGAAGCAGAGGGAACAGCCCGGATTTGCCTCCAGATAATCCACCTGCTTCTGAAGTTTCCGATCATCTGTCCAGTAGTCATCGCCCTCGCACATGGCAATGTATTTCCCTCTTGCCCGCGGAAAATTGAAGGTACCGCTGACATTGGTGAGACCCTTGGAATACTGGTTTTCGGTCTGCAGAATCGGAAAGATCAGGTCCGGGTACCGGTCTGCATACTCGCGAATGATGTCTGCCGTTCCATCGGTAGAGGCATCATCGTGAATCAGAACCTCATAGGCAAAATCCGTTTTCTGGTTTACAAAACCCTCCAGCGCGTCCCGGATATAAGAAGCCTGATTGTATGTGATGCAGCAGATGCTGACCATAATGTCAGAATCCTCGCGATCCGCTCCCGAAACGCACTCCTGCATCCCATTTTTGATTCCTGCTTTTTCCTTCTGCTCCATCATGATCCGTCCGTTTCCTTTTATTCCCATTTCTATGACAATTCTATTACGAAATTATTTACAATCCCTTTTATTTTACATGATTGCCAATAAATTGTAAATCAGATATGGTCTTTTTACCTCATTTATGATAGATTAACATTGATTGGTTTATTTATTATTTTCAGGAGGTTTTATATCCATGCGCAAATATACAAAAGCAGGACTTGTACTGCTGATGGCCGGCATGATGATGGCCGGATCTGTAACCAGTGCTTTCGCGGATACAGAGGCCACGGCAGCAACAAGCGGCGTCATTGACACAACCAAAAAGACGGAGGTGTCCGGACCAGGAAGCACCGCAGCTTCCACGGAAACCACTTCCGATGGACATACCTATTCCACCGAAGCTCCGGGTTCCAACGCATCCCAGACATCTGGTACTTCCCAGACCGGAAACGCACAGACTTCCGCACCGGAAACCAGTGCTTCCGCCGAGAATTCCCAGAATGCCACAAGCGGCCAGGACAACGCCCTGACCCAGGATCAGGCAAACCAGCTGGAATCTGAGCAAGCCGCTGCTGAAGCAGAAGCCGAAGCCAACCACACCGGCCCGCTTTCTGTTCCGCTGCGCCAGCCGCGTCTGACCACTGCCATCTTATCCAACGACAACAAGAACTGGTCCGGCGCATACTTAAACGATCAGCAGATTACCACCGAGGCCGGTGGCTTTACTGCCATCTGTACCTATCTGGAAAACATTTTCGGTGATGTGCGTTACCGCACCTACAACTCCACCACCGGCTGGACCGGCTGGGCTGTAGGCGGCCAGCAGACTTCCTTCGATGGCAATGCCTGGTATCCGGTTGAGGCGATCCAGTACCGCTTCGCAGGCCCGGTTAATGACCAGTACGACATCTACTACTGCGCACAGTTAAGCGATGGCACTGAGACTGGCTGGGGCAAAAACGGCGAGACCGTCGGCACCATGAACACCGGCCTTCATTTAACCGGTTTCCGCCTTGCATTCTTCGCAAAGAATACCGCCTCCGGCTTAAATACCTCCAATGCCCTTGTATCTGCCCACGCAGACGGCATCCAGTATGTAGACGGCCAGATGCGCTACATCCACGGCAACGGCGACAACTACACCGGCTGGGGCTGGATTGGCAACGACCGTTACTACTTCAAGGATTCCGTTCCGGTAACCGGCTGGCAGTACATTGACGGCCTGAAATACTACTTCGGAGAAGATGGCAAGATGTGGAGCGATGTCGAATCCCTGCTTGGCAGCGACGGCCCGTATCTCATCAAGATCAACAAAGAGTTAAACTGCATGACCATCTACGCACAGGATGGCGGCAACGGCTATATCATCCCGGTGAAGTCTTTCCTGACCTCCGTTGGTGATGACACTCCGCTCGGAACCTTTAAGACTCCGGAGAAATACCGCTGGAGACTGATGATCCATGACGTTTACACCCAGTACGCAACCCGTCTTGGCGCAGGTCTTCCGATCCTGATCCACTCCATCATCTACGATGCGGCAAACCCGATGACCGTATGGGCAAGCACCTACAACAACATGGGTATTGCCCGTTCCGCAGGCTGCATCCGTCTGGTAAGCGGCGACGCAAAATGGGTTTACGATCACTGCGCACTGGGAACCACCGTTCAGGTTTACAACTCTTCCGTTGCAGGACCGTTTGAGCGCCCGACCATTGCGTACGAGATTCCGTTTGAGCAGACCTGGGATCCGACTGACCCGAACGTAACACAGGATATGATCAACGCAGAAACCGCGCGTATCCTCGCAAAGTTCCAGAATCAGTAAATTATAGAACAACAAAAGAAGCCCGGAACGGCCGCTTCGCGGCTGGTGTTCCGGGCTTCTTTTATAAGGAGTCTTTATGAATGATAAGAAACGTTCCTGTCTCTATGCCAGTGTGCTATTCTGGTTTCTGGTATCGGTATGCGCTTCCCTATTCCTGATCTGGTGTGAAAAGAAAGCTTGCGGTTTCCTTGCCCCAAGGCAGATCCTGTTTCCGGAAGCTCTGGTGGTTCTTTCTCTGGTTCTGCATCTGAAACATGAGTTTGACCAGCAGACCGTGAGCGGTAAGCCATCATCCGCGGGAAACACGGCAAAAGCATTTTCTCTTACAGACACCCTTGGTTTTACGAATACCAGTCCCTCCTACGATATCCGCTATGACTACATCCGCCTCTTCGCGGTATTCTGCGTCATTCTGCTCCACTGTCTCGGGATTGCCATGCCAATGCTTTCCATGGAGATCAATGAGGAAACGTTGGCCATGCTCCGGGAAGTTCCGGCGTTTCTCCTCCGGCCGGCTGCTGTGCTGCAGACCTGCCTCTATCTGGGAAACACCTGCTTTCTCATGCTGACCGGCGCCCTGCTGTTTGGAAGAGGAACCAAAGGAGGCATTGGCACTTTTTATGAACGGCGTTTCTCCAAGGTAGTGCTGACCTCGGTCCTTTACTTTTTCTTTTACATGTGGCAGAACGGACGGCTGAATCCGGTATGCGCTGACACCCTCCGGGAAGCCTTTCACCGCATCCTGTCCGGTTCCATTCAGGAGGACTGCCCCTTTTTGTGGCTGGTCTACATGACCATCTCCATCTATGTGGCTGTGCCGTTTCTCCAGTATATGTTTGAAGCCATGCCCTACCGCGCGCTTACCAGTCTCTCCGCCGTTGTTCTGGCTTGTATGTTTCTGAAAACCTACACCCTCATGACCACCGACCTGCTGCCCTTCTTCGCCCAGTGGATCGGCATTGCCATGATCGGCTACTGGGTCTCCCGACCGGAAACCAGAAGATACGACCGGTGGATCTGGACGCTTGCGGCCCTATCCTTTTTTAAGGTAGCTTTTTCCGTAAATCCGTATGCGTACTGGCAGACTTATATCAACTACTACGTGCACATGGCCCCGCTCTCCATCTTCATGGCCTGCGGCATCTTCGCCCTGGCCCTGCACAAAAAACCGGAGCGGACACATTTCTTAAGCCCGCTCATCACCATGCTCGGCAAACACAGCTTCACCATCCTGCTCCTGCACTGGTGGGTGCTCTATCACCTCGCCATCTCCACCCTGAACCTGGACATCACCTGGAAACACCCCCTGGCCTTCGCCGGAGCCATCCTTTTCATAATCACTGCCTCCCTGATCTGCGGATTTCTCATCGACCAGACCGTGGTCTACGCCGTCCGCACCCTCTTCGAAGCCACAATCAAACAAATCAGGCATATGGCAAAATAGCAATTTGAATATCCATTAAAAGGTCCGGAAGTGAAAGAGTCCGCCTCCCTTTATTTTCACATATCGTTGTTTGCTTGCTCTCGCTAACACGCGTTCGCCTGTGTCGGATTAACATCCGCCA
>NZ_JBBMFJ010000036.1:0-32059 GCF_040096075.1 Ventrimonas faecis | reverse complement strand
CCGATTTCGCCCCCATTTGGGCATAAAGCAGGGCTGCCGCCCAGCAAAAAATATTTGATAGTGCGACAGACCCTTTTGATTTAGGCCAAACTCAGTCGGCGGGAGCGCCAAAACCGTGCTGATCCCAGTAATCTTTCATTTTCCGGGCATAGTTCAGGGAAAGCTGAATCAGGTACTTGTCTGCGGAGGTGAGCATGTGGTCTTTGGAGAAGATGATGTACCATTCCCAGCTTGGAATCTGATCCGGATAAAACCAGACGGAGCTGTTGTCCTTCTGCACATAGGACTGGGGCATAATGGTGCAGCAGAGCCCGTTGCTGACCAGACGGTACAGCACGTTGTTCATGTGGGTCTCGTAGCGGATCTTTGGGAGATATCCGGCCTCCTCAAACAGCGGGTCGATGATGCTTCGCATGGTGGAGCCGGAGAACATGAAGGCAAAGGGATCATTCTTAAAGTGCTTCAGATCCATCGTGTTTAAGGGCTTTCCTGTGGGAGCCGCGTACTGGGCCATGGGATGTTTGCGGGGAATGCCAAGGACCAGCCGCTCTGTGCACAGGTGCACGCAGTCAAAGTAGCGGGAGGAGGGCTTGTTCTTTACCATGACAAAGGCCAGATCCAGACGGTCAGTCTGGACGTTATTTTCCATTTCCTTTACGGTCTGTTCGGTCAGAGTGATGGTTACGTTCGGAAAAGCATGGCTGAAATCTTTCGCGATGCTGATGAAGAGATCGGCACCGTGCTCATAGGGAAGGCCGTAGGAGATGGTGCCGCGGGGATTCTCAGACAGGTCGTTGATCTGGCTGACGCAGTTTTGCGCCATCTTTAAAATACGTCTTGCGTTTTCGATATAGATGAGTCCGGCGTGGGTCGGGCGCATTTCTTTTTTGGAGCGGTGGAAAAGGGGCGTGCCAAGCTCTGTCTCAAGCTTGATGAGCTGCTGGTTTAAGCCGGACTGGGAGATAAAGAGCCGGTCGGCTGCTTTGGTGACACTGCCGGTTTCCGCAATCGCGACAATGTATTCCAGAATTTTGAAGTTCATAAAAAATTCCTTTCCGAAGTTGTCTGTAATTGTTACAAAGTGTAATATTTTCAGACAAGATGCACAAAAATTCTCAAATGTATTTTCATAAGATGAACAAAAAAGAAGTAAAACTTCTAAACTAAATAAATATTAACTGTTTTACTTATTTTACTGCTTGTGATAAATTAATGTCAAGTAAGAAAACAGCAGTTTTAACACTACTAAGGAGGGGAAAAAATGGTAGCTTTAAAATGGCTCGACAAGAATTTTGAAATTTGCTGTATGTCTGTGTTACTGGCAATTATGACAGTCCTTTCATTCACAAACGTTGTAATGCGTTACTGCTTCAACAACGCATTAAGCTGGTCTGATGAGGTCTGCTGTTACTGCCTGGCAATCAGCGCGTTTCTTTCCTTGCCGGCAACAATCCGAAACAGATCCATGATCCGTGTGGACACTTTTACCATCATGCTCAGCAAACCGGTACAGAAAATCATCACCATCGTGTGTACCGTAATTGTGGGCGCGTTCACCGCACTTCTGGTAAAAGGCGGACTTGATCTGATCACTGTTACCGCAAAGACCGGACAGCGCAGCCCGGCATTACAGATTCCGGTAGCAAACTTCTACTGGATCATGACCATCTGCTTTGTACTGGCAGTACTCAGAGCAGTTCAGGTAGTATTTCTTGATGTGACTGGAAAGGAGAAAGAACAATGACAATCGGATTATTCTTTATTCTTCTTGCAATTTTCCTGGTAATCAGCCTTCCGGTCGGTGCCGTATTCGGACTGATGGCAATCCTTCCGGGCATGATGGGAACACTGAATTACGGTGCGATCGACGTAGCCAGAGCAATGTTCTCCGGTATGAACAGCTTCACCCTGTTAGCAGTACCGCTGTTCATGGTATCCGGTATGATCATGGCAGAGGGCGGTATCTCCAAACAGCTCTTTGAGTTCTTCGGATACTTCATCGGCAACAAGACCGCAGGTTTCCCGTGCGCAGTGGTTGTAACCTGTATGTTCTACGCAGCAATTTCCGGTTCCGCGCCGGCAACTGTTTCCGCAGTAGGTTCCATGACCATTCCGTTTCTGGTAAATATGGGATACGATGTGGTATTCTCCGCAGCAATCGTTACCGTAGCCGGAGCGCTGGGTGTTATCATCCCACCGTCCATTTCCTACATTGTATATTCCGCAGCGGCAAACGCTTCACCGTCTGCCCTGTTCATCGCAGGTATCATTCCTGGATGTCTGATCGGTTTCTTCCTGATGGCATATTGCTGGTATTACTGCAAGAAGAACGGTGAGGACAAAGAGAAACTGCAGGAGAACTACAACAAGATCCGTGAAAAGGGCTTCCTGAAGTTATTTAAGGAAAGCTTCTTCGCTCTGATGACTCCGGTTATCATCCTTGGCTGTATCTACTCCGGTATCTGCTCTCCGACCGAGGCAGCTGTTATCTCCGTTATCTACGGATTCCTGGTATGTATTTTCGTTTACAAGAGCATCAAGATCCGTGAGATCCCGAAGATCTTCCTGGCAGGTTCCAAGACCTATGTCAATATCCTGTTCGTAATCGCGGCAGCATCCGCATTTGCAAGAACCATGACCCTGTTAAAGTACCCGCAGTCCATTTCCAAGATGGTACTGTCCGTAACAGATAACAAGATCCTGATCCTTCTGTTAATGAACCTGATCATGATCGTCTGCGGTATGATCATTGATAACATCCCGAACATCATGATCCTGACCCCGATCATGCTCCCAATTGCAAATGCGCTGGGCATTAATCCGGTTCACCTTGGTATCTTCATGACCTGTAACCTGGCAATGGGTATGGTTACCCCGCCTATGGGCATCAACCTGTTCGTTGCTTCCGGCATGACCAAGATCCCGTTACTGAACCTTGCAAAGGCAACGGTTCCGTTCCTGATCGCGTTCCTGGTATGCCTGGCACTCATTGTATTTATTCCGGGACTGAGCTTATGGCTTCCATCTATCCTGGGCTAATACGAAACAAAAAGGGAAAGTAAAATATTTTACACATAAAAAGGAGAAGACTATTATGAAGAAAGCGTTATCTATGTTACTCGCAGGAACCATGGCAATGAGCCTGGTAGCATGTTCCTCTGGAAATTCCAGCTCTTCCAGCACTGCAGATACCACCGCAGCAGCTGCAGCAGAGGACACCAAGGCTGAGGGTGGCGACACCGCAGCAGCAGGCGATTCCGAGGATTACGGCGATTACAACTGGAACCTGGCTATGACCGTATCCGAGACCACCACTAATTACAAGATGGTTGAGTACTTCGCAAACCTGGTAAAAGAGAAATCTAACGGCAGCATCAACATCGAGCTGTATCCGGGCGGCCAGCTGGCAAACACCACGGAGCAGGATGAGGCCTGTGTATCCGGTTCCATCGAGATGGTTACCGGTATGACCGCTGACCTGACTGACTTCGTAAACGAGATGGCTCTGTTCGATATGCCGAACGTATTCGATAATATCGACCATATGAGAAACTTCCTGGAGAGCGACTACGCAAAGAACCAGATCAACGAGTACTGCGAGGCATCCGGCATTCATATGCTTGCTTTCTCTGATGCAGGTTTCCGTGAGCTGACCACCAACGTTCCGACCAAATCTGTTGCAGATCTGGCTGGCCAGAAGATTCGTGTTATGACCAACAAGTACCACATCGCATACTGGAACGCAATCGGCGCATCCGCAGTTCCGATGCAGTTCAACGAGCTATTCATGGGACTTCAGCAGGGTACCGTTGACGGTCAGGAGAACCCGTACATGAACATCGTAGGCAACAACCTGCAGGAGGTTCAGAAATATGTTGTTGAGACCAACCACGTAGGTCACATTATCGTATTCTTCATGAACAACGATCTGTACCAGAGCCTTCCGGACAACACCAAAGCACTGATCGACGAGTGCGCAGCTGAGGCAGCTGAGTACGCTAAGGGCGTTGCAAGTGAGTCCATCGAGCAGGATAAGAAGACTGTTGAGGATGCAGGCTGCGAGATCGTACAGTTCAGCGATGATGATCTGGCTGTTTTAAGAGACAAAGCACAGGTTGTATACGACATGGTTAAGGAAGACCTTGGCGATGACGTTGTTCAGGGATTCCTGGATGCAGTAGATGCAGCAAGAAAGTAGGACAGACATTTCAATCATCAGACTTAAGCGGAGAGGCAGAAATGCCTCTCCCTTTTAGAAACAGCAGGTTTTAAGAAAACAAGAAATTAGGAAAAGCGTTGGAGGATAAAAAATGGATTTTTTGATCAAGAATGGAACAATTTATGATCCGGCACAGCATAAGGCCTGGAAGGGTGACATCGCCCTGGTGGAGGGAAAAATTGCTGCGCCTGAGGAGGGCCATCAGTACCGCCAGGTCATTGACGCGGAGGGCTGTATTGTTACCAGCGGCCTGATCGACTATCATGTACACTACATGCGGGGGGCTTCCGAGGGCGGTGTGCAGGCAGATGTTGTTTCCTTCTGTAGCGGTATTACGACTGTGGTGGACGGCGGAACTGCCGGAACCGGAATGTACGAGCACATTTACCGCACCATCGTAGCCAACTCCCAGGTGCGTTTCCTGAATCTGCTGCTGGCAGCGTCCGGTGGACAGTCCAACAACCAGTATCCGGAAAACCTCGATCCGGCGCTGATGGACGAGAAAAAGATCGTGGAATTCTTCAAAAAGTATCCGGACAACCTGGTGGGACTGAAAACCAGAATTTCCCACGGCATCATTGAAGCAGATAAAGTGGAGGCTTCCATTCGCCGCACCGTGGAGATCGCGGAGAAAGCAGGAACAAGAGTGGTTGTTCACGTAACGGACTGCCCGGTTGACCTGGACCAGCTGGCATCCTGGCTGCGCCCGGGCGATGTGATCTGCCATATCTATCAGGGCAAGGATCACACCTGCATCGGAGAAGACGGCAAGGTGCTTGCAGGCCTGTTAGAGGCAAGAAAGCGCGGCGTTCTCTTTGACGCCTGCAACGGAAGAAGCAACTTCGACCTGGAAGTATGCCAGGCATCCATCAGACAGGGCTTTGTGCCAGATGTGATCAGCAGTGATATCAATTCTTCCAGCTGCTTTATTCAGCCGTTACATTCCCTGCCGCGTATTTTATCCAAGTTTGTGGACTTCGGCATGGACTGGAAGGATGTACTGGACTGTGCGACAAAGAAACCGGCAGAGCTTATTGGCATGCCGGAGCTGGCGTCCATGGCAGAGGGAACCACGGCAGATATTGTGATCTTAAAACACAAAGAAAAAGAAATGCAGTATACAGACCTTGCAGAGCACACCTTCACCGGACATCAGGTATTTGTTCCGCAGATGACCTTCAAGGATGGTGAGTGCGTTTACTGCCAGGCAGATTTCGCGTAAAAAAAGAAAAGGAGCCGGAACAGCATGAAGTATTCAGATTATCAGGTTATCGTGGAAAAGGAATATGAGAAGAACCGGAAAAATATTTTTACCTGCTATTTTTTCATTCTGCTCTCTGTCATTCTGTTTGCGGTATTTTTCTTAAGTGTGCGGGAACTGCCGGTGGCCGGTGCCGCATTTCTTCTGGATTTCGCGGCAGCGGTTTACGCGATCCGGGCTTTTAAGGGCCTTCACCCGTACTGGGAGATGCAGCATGCGTTAAAAGCGAAGGCAGATCCGACAGAGATGAACGTGGGCTGCTTTACCGCGGCTGTGGAATTTGCCGGGAAAAAGGGCCTTCCTGAGTTTCACGGCAGAGCCCCGGAAATCTTTTCAGAAACACTGGAGGTTTTAAGAAAGAGCAGCAAAGTTTCCAGAGCAGATCTGGAGCGGCTGGAGACTGTGTTAAAAAAGGCTGGAGTGCGCTGAAGACCGGGAAACTTTAACTTGCGGACGCTCCCTGTATATGGTATAATCAACGCGAAAATGTGCTGTTGCAGCCAATCGGGTCAGATTTGAAAAAGGCGGCAGCGGAAAACAACAATACAGGAGGCAGACATTATGAAACACGTAAAGACTTTAAACAATAAAACTCTGAAGGAGTCCATGAAGAAGGGCGGATGCGGCGAGTGCCAGACTTCCTGTCAGTCTGCATGCAAGACTTCCTGCACCGTTGGCAACCAGAGCTGCGAAAACGCAAACAGATAATTATAACTTTATTTTCTGTAAAACTGGAATAGTTACACGGTAAAAAAGATGGCAGAGGTAGATGAAGGTTCCGGAAAACGGAACTTTTATCTACGTCTGCCTATGTGTGTGTTAGGGACTAGATTAGATTAAGGAGATTTTGAGTGATTCATCAGTATAAGAATAACGGATATAATATCGTCATGGACATTGCCAGCGGCTCTGTGCATGTGGTAGACGATGTAGTGTATGACGCGGTTGCAATGTTAGAGCCGGTCATCGGAGAGGTGATGTCTCCGGTGCAGATTCCGGAGACCGCAAGAAAGAACGCGGAGGCAGAGCTCTCCAGAACTTACCCGGCAGAGGATGTAAAAGAGGCACTGGACGAGGTTCAGGAGCTGATTAACGCAGAGGAGCTGTACACCAAGGACATTTACCAGACCTATGTGACAGACTTTAAAAAGAGAAAGACCGTAGTCAAGGCGCTGTGCCTGCACATCGCGCATGACTGTAACCTGGGCTGCAAATACTGTTTCGCAGAGGAAGGCGAGTACCATGGCCGTCGTGCCCTTATGAGCTTTGAGGTTGGTAAGAAGGCACTGGATTTCCTGATAGCCAATTCCGGAAACCGTCACAATCTGGAGGTTGACTTCTTCGGCGGCGAGCCGCTCATGAACTGGGAAGTGGTAAAGCAGCTGGTGGAGTACGGCCGTTCTTTGGAGGAGCCGAACAACAAGCGTTTCCGCTTTACCATCACCACCAACGGCGTGTTGTTAAACGACGAGATCATGGATTTCTGCAACCGTGAGATGAGCAATGTCGTTATGAGCCTGGACGGCCGTAAGGAAGTAAACGACTACATGCGTCCTACCAGAAACGGCCACGGCAGCAGCTATGAGATTACCGTTCCGAAATTCCAGAAGTTCGCGAAGAGTCGTGCCGGCAAGGACTATTATGTCCGCGGCACCTTTACCCGCAACAACCTGGATTTCTCTGAGGATGTGAAGCATTTCGCGGATCTCGGCTTTGACCAGATGTCCATTGAGCCGGTAGTCGGCGCGGAGGATGAGCCGTACGCCATCCAGAAAGAAGATCTTCCAAAGATCATGGAGGAGTACGACAAGCTGGCCGTTGAGTACATCAAACGCAAAAAAGAGGGAAGAGGCTTCAACTTCTTCCATTTCATGATTGATTTAAACCAGGGGCCGTGCGTGGCGAAACGTCTTTCCGGCTGTGGTTCAGGCACTGAGTACCTGGCAGTTACCCCGTGGGGAGATTTTTATCCGTGCCACCAGTTCGTAGGTCAGGAAGAGTTCCTGATGGGCAATGTAGACACCGGCATCACCCGGACCGATATCCGGGATGAGTTCAAGCTCTGTAATGTCTACGCAAAAGAAAAGTGCAGAGACTGCTTCGCGAGATTCTACTGCAGCGGCGGCTGCGCAGCCAATTCCTACAACTTCCACGGAACCATTACCGATGCTTATGAGATCGGATGCGAGATGCAGAAAAAGCGTATCGAGTGTGCGATCATGATTAAGGCGGCTCTTGCCGACGAAGAATAAAAAGGAGAAAAAAGATGAAGAACAGCAAAGTAAAAGGTCTTCTCGGCCTGCTGGTCCTGCTGTTCGCAGTAGGACTGTTCGGATTCTTCGGCTATGATACCATGGATGACATCAAGCTGGGTCTTGACCTGGCTGGCGGTGTCAGCATCACGTATCAGGCAGTCGATGAGAATCCGACATCGGAGGAAATGTCCGATACCATTTACAAGCTGCAGCAGCGTGTACAGAACTACAGTACCGAGGCTGTCGTGTACCAGGAGGGAAGCGACCGGATCAACATTGATATCCCGGGTGTTTCCGACGCGAACGCAATCCTGGAAGAGCTCGGTAAGCCGGGTTCCCTGATCTTTACCGATGAGACCGGTAAGACCATCTTAACCGGTGACCAGGTGGCTTCCGCAAAGGCGGGAATCATTGAGCAGAATGGTCAGAAATCCTATGTGGTAAGCCTGACCTTCACCGAGGAAGGAACCAAGGCATTCGCTGACGCGACTTCCGCAAACGTAGGCAAGCGCATTGCGATTATCTACGATAACCAGATCTACTCCAACCCGGTAGTCCGTGAGGCCATTACCGGAGGCCAGTGCCAGATCGACGGCATGACCGACTACACCGAGGCTGAGAACCTGGCATCTACCATCCGCATCGGTTCCCTGTCCTTAGAGCTGCAGGAGCTGCGTTCCAACGTAGTCGGAGCACAGCTTGGTCAACAGGCTATTTCCACCAGCTTAAAGGCAGGTGCCATCGGTTTTGCCATCGTAGCCGTATTCATGATGGTGGTTTACTTAATCCCGGGTGTGGCAGCTTCCATTGCCCTGGCTCTGTATGTCGGCCTGGTACTCATCATGCTGACTGCATTTGATGTTACCCTGACCCTTCCGGGCGTGGCTGGTATCATCCTTTCCGTTGGTATGGCAGTGGATGCGAATGTTATCATCTTCACCCGTATCAAGGAGGAGATTGGTCTTGGACACAGCGTAAAATCCGCGATCAAGGCTGGTTTCTCCAAGGCACTGTCCGCAATTCTGGATGGCAACATCACCACCCTGATTGCAGCAGCAGTCCTGTACTTCCGCGGTTCCGGTACGGTTAAGGGCTTCGCAAGCACCCTGGCTATCGGTATCGTGCTTTCCATGTTCACAGCGCTGTTCATCACCAAAGGCGCTCTGTATGCCCTGTATGCAGTGGGCTTTGAGGATCCGAAGTTCTACGGAACCAAGAAGGACGGCAAGATCATCAACTTCCTTGGCAAGAAGAACATCTGCTTCATCCTTTCTATCGTTATCATCGTGGCAGGCTGGGCAGGCATGGCTCTGCACAAGGGCCAGACCGGCTACGTCTTAAACTACGGTATGGACTTCACCGGTGGTACTTCCACCAACGTCACCTTCAACGAGGATATGAGCCTGGATGACATCTCCGCAAAGGTTGTTCCGGTTGTCTCCAAGATTACCGGCGACGCAGATGTTCAGACCCAGAAGGTTGCAGGTACCAACGAGGTTATCATCAAGACCAAGACTCTGGATGTGGAGCAGAGACAGCAGTTAGAGGATGCCATGGTTGAGAACTTTGGCGTTGACGCTGAGAAGATCACCGCAGAGAGCATTTCCGGCGCAGTCAGCACCGAGATGAAGAAGGATGCGGTATGGGCTGTAACCATCGCAACCGTCCTGATGCTTCTGTACATCTGGTTCCGGTTTAAAGACATCCGCTTTGCAGCCAGCGCAATCCTTGCTCTGGTACATGATGTTCTGGTAGTTATCACGTTCTACTCCCTGGCGAAGTGGTCCGTTGGTTCTACCTTCATCGCATGTATGCTGACCATTGTCGGTTACTCCATCAATGCGACCATCGTTATCTTCGACCGTATCCGTGAGAACCTGGCCCTGAAGAAGGCAGGCAGCAAGCAGACGCTCGAGGAGATCGTAAACTTAAGTATCACCCAGACTTTTACCAGAAGTATCAATACTTCCCTGACTACCTTCATCATGGTATTTGTTCTGTTCCTTCTGGGCGTATCCTCCATCCGTGAGTTCGCCCTGCCGCTTATGGTTGGTATCGTCTGCGGAACCTATTCTTCCGTATGCATAACCGGTGCTCTCTGGTATGTCCTGACTACCAGAAAACAGAAAAAGGCTGAGAAATAATTATGAGATATAAACTGATCACAACGGACGGACGGGCCAAGCGCGCTGAGGTTGAGACCGTGCACGGCACTATCCAGACTCCGGTTTTCATGAATGTAGGCACGGTGGCCGCCATTAAGGGCGCGGTTTCCACCGATGACCTGCGCCAGATCGGCACTCAGGTGGAGCTGTCCAACACCTACCACCTGCATGTGCGGACCGGCGACAAGCTGATTAAGCAGTTTGGCGGACTTCACAAGTTCATGAACTGGGACAAGCCGATCTTAACCGATTCCGGCGGCTTCCAGGTATTCTCTCTTTCCGGACTCAGAAAAATTAAGGAAGAGGGCGTAACCTTCCGTTCCCATATTGACGGACACAAGATCTTCATGGGACCGGAGGAGAGCATGCAGATCCAGTCTAACCTGGCTTCTACCATTGCCATGGCCTTCGATGAGTGCCCGCCGAGCCATGCGGAGCTTTCTTACATCCAGCACTCCGTAGACCGCACCACGCGGTGGCTGGAGCGCTGTAAGAAGGAGATGGCAAGATTAAACTCCCTGCCGGATACCATCAACAAAGAACAGCTTCTGTTCGGTATCAACCAGGGCGGCGTGGTGGATTCCATCCGGATTCAGCACGCAAAGACCATTGCGGACATGGATTTAGATGGCTATGCGGTAGGAGGCCTTGCCGTAGGCGAGACTCATGAGGAGATGTATCACATCCTCGACGTGACCGTTCCGCATCTTCCGCAGAACAAGCCGACTTACTTGATGGGCGTTGGAACTCCGGCAAACATCCTGGAAGCGGTGGACCGCGGTGTAGACTTCTTTGACTGTGTATACCCGTCCAGAAACGGACGTCACAGCCATGTATACACGAACCACGGCAAGCTCAATCTGTTAAACCAGAAGTACGAGCTTGACCCGCGTCCGATTGAGGAAGGCTGCCAGTGCCCGGCATGCCGTTCCTATTCCAGAGCATACATCCGCCACCTGTTCAAGGCAAAGGAAATGCTGGGAATGCGTCTGTGTGTCTTGCATAATCTGTATTTTTATAATAAAATGATGGAAGAGATCCGCGACGCGATCGAACAGCACCGGTACGCAGAGTACAAGGCTCAGAAGCTTGCCGGTATGGAGCAAGGCCCACAGGAATAGTTTCATACATTCAGGGGTAAAACAAAAACGAATCAGGCTGGCCAGAGCGAGGCGCAGGTACAGCCGCAAGGAGGACAACATGTTATTAGCAACTTCAACCATGAACCCAACCGTTATGATTGTGTTATACGTGGTAATCTTTGGTGGTATCTTCTACTTCATGGGCTACCGTCCGCAGAAGAAGGAGAAAAAGAGAGTAGACGAGATGATGGCAAGCCTTGCTATCGGAGACAGTGTACTGACCAGCAGCGGTTTCTACGGCGTGATCATCGACATGACCGATGATACCGTAATCGTAGAGTTCGGCAGCAACAAGAACTGCCGCATCCCGATGCAGAAGGCAGCAATCGTACAGGTTGAGAAGTCGGAGGCATAAAATTAACAGCAAAAATGGGAGACTTCCGAATTGGAAGCCTCCCATTTTTCATTGTTTTATGCGGAAAGATTAACCAAAGTATCTCTTTAACAGGCCCTCAAATGCCTTGCCGTGTCTTGCTTCGTCTCTTGCCATCTCATGAACGGTGTCATGGATTGCGTCCAGGTTCGCTGCTTTCGCGCGCTTTGCCAGGTCGAACTTGCCCTCGGTTGCGCCGTGCTCAGCGGCAACTCTCATCTCCAGGTTCTTCTTGGTGGAGTCGGTTACAACCTCACCTAACAGCTCTGCGAATTTTGCAGCGTGCTCAGCCTCTTCGTAAGCTGCCTTCTCCCAGTAAAGGCCGATCTCCGGATAGCCCTCTCTGTGAGCTACACGAGCCATAGCCAGGTACATACCAACCTCAGAGCACTCGCCCTCGAAGTTTGCTCTTAAGTCTGCTAAAATATCTTCGCTGACGCCCTGTGCAACGCCTACTACGTGCTCTGCAGCCCAGGTCATTTCGCCAGCCTGCTCTTTGAATTTGGATGCCGGTGCCTTACATACCGGGCAGAATTCCGGTGCAGCGTCTCCCTCGTAAACATAACCACATACAGTACAAACCCATTTCTTCATAACTCGTTTCTCCTTTACATGTGAACTATAGTTTTATTGGTGTTGGCGGGCTGCCGGCACTGACCTGCCTGCAGTCTGACCAGTGATGCTCTGAGTAATACTTAATGACTTTCCTTCTTTAAGCAGTCCGCGCAGCGGCCGAAAAAGAACACGGTGTGGTCTTCCACCTGGCCTGCGGTACAGGCCTGCGCTTTCTGGTCGATGTCGGAAAGCGGCTCCATGGGAAGGTCGATGACGGCTCCGCAGCCTCTGCACACAAAGTGGTAATGCAGGCTGGTGTCTGCGTCAAAGTGGTCCTTTCCGTCTCCAAAGGTGAGCTTCTGGACCTCTCCCAGTTCTACCAGAAGGTTTAAGTTCCGGTACACGGTACCGAGACTGATGTTCGGGAACTCCTCGCGAATGCTTGCGTATACGGCGTCTGCGGTCGGATGGTCCTTACGGCTCATGAGACTTGCTTTGATGGATTCCCTCTGACGACTGTATTTTAATGTCTTCATTGCAGCTCCTTTCCATCAATAAATAATAGTAATGATTACTATGATTGAATTATAGCAAATGCGGAGCAGGATGTCAAGGCCTTTCTCCGCATTTTTTAATGGCATGCAGATACCTCCTATATGGTTTCTTTTGCGGTTTGTATGAATTCTTTGGTGGCCTGTGACATATAATGGCCTTTGTGGTAACCGATCGCCAGAACGCCGTGGGCCTTTGGATGGTCCAGGGAATAGAAGTTTAACGGTCCCTGCCCGCTTTTCAGCTCCTGAACCTCTGCCTGTCCGGAAATGAACATACGCGGGTAGAAGGTGATGCCCATGCCTTTTTCAGCCAGGGCCAGCACCGTCTGGATGTTTTCGGTTTCCAGTACGATATGGGGCGTGATCTGCGCTTCTTCAAACATTTCATCCGCAATGGTGCGCACACGGTTTCCCTTGTTGATCAGAAGGAACGGGCAGTTTGCCAGAAGCTTTAAGTCAGTGTGCTCTGAGAGCTGCCGTTTGATCTCTTTTAAACGGCCGGGGAACATGTGCTCCAGAACGCTGTCCGGCACGGCCAGCAGAATTTCCTCCTCGCAGACCGGCACGGTCTCGACGTTTTCCACTTTAAATGGAAGCATGTCAATGATCAGGTCAATGTTGCCGTGCAGGAGGTCATCGGCCAGCTCGGAGGAATTGCCCTCCACCAGCTTTAGGTCGATGTTTGGATACCGTTCCTTGAAAACCGGTAAGATCTCCGGCAGGATGACGCGTCCGCGGGTGTGGGAAAGCCCCAGGGTAAGCTGACCCACGGAGAAATCCTTGATGTCGGCAAGCTCGCGGTAGGTCTCGTCCCGCAGCTCCAGCATCTGTCGGGCCTTGGCCTTCAATGCCTGACCGGCATAGGTTAAGGTCAGGGGCGTGGTGCGGTTAAAGAGGATGACATCGAACTCTTTTTCCATGTTGGAGATGTGGTTGCTTAAGGACTGCTGGGAGATGAACAGCTTTTTGGCGGCTTTGGTAAAGTTTAACTCCTCAGCTGCCACCAGAAAATATTCCAGATTTAAAAAGTTAATCATGGGCCTGTCCTCCCAGATAGAGTGGTTTGTTTAAATACGGGATATACTCTGCCGCCTTTTCGATGGAAGTGTTTACCACCAGCTCTTCCGGGAATCCAATTTCTTCCAGAAGTGCCCGGGCGCGGGTGTGGTTGCCGACGTCGGCATCCGCGTGGGCGTCGCTGTCCATAATGATGGACACTTTGTGCTTCCGGCACAGCTCCAGCATGGTGATGTAATTTTTCCTCGCGTTTAAGCGGTGGCATTCCGGATGCAGGGAACTGGAATTGACCTCCAGAAGAACATGATGCTCTTTGGCAGCGCAGACCAGAGTCTCGTAGTCGATAGGGAAGCGCCCGTCGTCCGGGTGGCCGATGATATGGACGGCCGGATGTTTCATGGCGCCAAGGTAAGCAGCCGTATTCTGAGCTACGGTTCCGCTGTCATAGCATGGCTCATGGATGCTGGCAATGCCATAGTCCAGACCGGCAAGATAGCGCGGCTCCAGGTCAATATGGCCCTCGTAGTCAATGATGTTTAACTCGCAGCCCAGCATCAGCTTTACGCCAAACTGTTCCCGCGGAACCACCTTAAAGTTGATGAAATAAAACGGGTGGCAGGCACCGGGGATGCGCGGGGCATGTTCGGTGATGCCAAGAAGTTGTACGCCCTTTTCGGACGCGGAGCGGATCATTTCCTGCATGGTGTTGTAGGCATGGCCGCTCATGATCGTGTGGGTATGAAGATCTAAAATATCGTGGATCATGGACAATTCTCCTGATAAAAATATCGTAACTGTTCAGTGCCCTCACAGTTACGGGCAAAAATCCATTGAAAATTGCCTTCGGCAATGGGATTTTTGCCTGCAAGCCCATGTTTTCATACGGTCAGCGCAGTGAATGCGCAGACCTACTGAACAGTTACAAAATATCGTAAATGAATCATTAAAATTATAGCACGCTTTCTGACAGAAAACCAGAAAACTATGGTAAATTCAAAGGAAATATGGTAAAGTGAATAGTATTGAAGCGTTCTTTCAGAAGAGCGGGAAAAGGAGTAAACATCATGAGTGAAGTAAAAGAAACAATGGAAGATTTTGCCAGCGAGCTGGAGGCATCTTATAAGGAATATGACGCACGCCGCAACAACGCGTACCAGGATCAGGAAGGCCCGGACGCAGAGAAGTGGGCAGAGCTTGCGCAGCAGATGGAAGATAAGACCGTATTAAAGGTAAAGGTAAAAGAGGCAGTCAAGGGCGGCCTGGTTGCTTATGTAGATGACATTCAGGGCTTTATCCCGGCATCCCAGGCAGCAGACCACTACATTGAGAAACTGGAAGATCTGGTGGGCCAGCATCTTGAGGTAGTTCCGATCACCGTAGACATGGAGAAAAAGAGACTGGTTCTTTCCGCAAGAGCAGTCCTGCAGGAGAAGAAGGCCGCAGAGCGCGCAGAGAAGCTGGCTTCTGTTGAGGTTGGCTCCGTTGTGAACGGTACCGTAGACAGCTTAAAGGATTACGGCGCATTCGTAAATCTGGAGAACGGTTTAAGCGGACTGTTACACGTATCCCAGATCAGCAACCAGCGCATCAAACATCCGGGCGTGGTATTAAAAGAAGGACAGAATGTAACTGTAAAAGTAATCGGCGTCAAAGATGGCAAGATCAGCCTTAGCATGAAAGCACTCACCGCAGATGGCGAGCCGGAGGAGCCGGTAGAAAAATTCGATTACAAAGAGACCGGTGAGGCAACCACCGGACTCGGAGCACTGTTAAAAGGCCTGAAGTTTTAGAAATTACTATCCGGCTGCAGCGCATCAATCGTTATTGTACAAGGAGGGATAGAAGTTGGTATATATCCCAAATGCCTACAGTCAGCTGGATCAGTGGAATTCCGTTATGTTTCTGTATGAATCAGCACTGAAGGCAATCAACACCAAAATCGAGATCTTAAACGAAGAGTTCATTCATATGTACGGGCATACGCCCATTGAACACATCAAATCCAGGGTCAAGACCCCGGACAGCATTGTCAAGAAGATGAAGCGCAATGGCTACGAGGTCACCATTGAGAACATGGTGGAAAAGCTCAGCGACATTGCGGGCATCCGCATCATCTGCTCCTTTAACCAGGACATTTACCAGATTGCGGACATGATCGCGCGCCAGAAGGATGTCACAGTCCTCTATGTGAAGGACTACATCCGAAAGCCCAAGCCAAACGGCTACAAGAGCTATCACATGGTGGTGACCATCCCCATTTATCTGACAGAAGGGCCGGTGGAGACGAAGGTCGAGATCCAGATCCGCACCATTGCGCAGGATTTCTGGGCCAGCCTGGAGCATAAGATCTATTACAAGTTTGAAGGAAGCGGTCCGGACTCATTGCAGGCGGAGCTGAAGGCATGTGCCGACATGGTGGATATGCTGGACGCAAAGATGTTTTCTCTGAATCAGTCCATTCTGGAGACCCGAAAGGCCCAGGAGGATGAACCGGAACCGAAAGAGTAATCTATGAAGATATTGACAAAAGATACCTGGCAGATCATACGGCAGAACTGGAAAAATATTCTTTTGTTCGAACTTCTATACCGTGGAATCACAACACCGGTCTATATGCGGCTTGTCAGCCGCGGAATTCGGCTTGCGCTGCAGGCGGCGGGGTACAGCTATCTGACACCGGCTAATATTGGGAATTTTCTGATACGGCCGGTGACACTGCTCATCTTTGCCGCAGTGGCTTTTGTCGGGATTCTGATCCTGTCACTGGAGACGGCCGGCCTGATTACCGTATTTCAGGGGTCAGCCTATTATCAGAAGCTGACCCCTTTGCATATTCTGTGGGGCGGCCTGCAGAAGCTGAAAGATGAGATCCTGAAGCGCAACTGGCGGCTGCCGCTGTTTCTGACGGCCCAGTATCTGCTGATCCATCTGCCCTTTATCATGCGGACCATCGTCCGCTACAAACCGGCAAATTTTATTTTTCAGGAACTGAAAAAACAGCCGGTGGCTGTGGCATTTCTGGTGGTTTTGCTGATATTTGGAATTCTGGCGGCAATTCCGCGGTCCCTCACGGCCTATGGCTGTATGATCGAACAAAAACATTTTCACAGCGGCGTGGTGCGCAGCTGGCAGATGACCCACAAACGCAAGTGGAAGATTTCTTCCCTTGCCATGTTCTGGGAGCTGGCGGTCATTCTGCTGGCGGTGGTCGTGTATGCGGCTTCCGTGTGCATTGCCGCGGTCTGCGTGGTGTGTTTTTCCAGGCAGAATCTGGCCATGGCGGTGCTTCTTTCCGCGGCAGACCGGCTGGAGACCGGAATCATATATCTGGCCTCCATTCTGGCAACGGTGGCGGTATATGCGGCGCTGTCTGTGGCGTATTACCAGTATGGAAACCGCAGGTTTCACACGGAACGCTGGGACTTTGGCTATCCGGCAAAGGACAGTGTAAGCCGGAAGACCATGGCGGCTGTCTTAAGCATCGTGGTCTGCGTCGGCCTGTTTTATATTTATGATCTGGTCCGCAATGGCTCGGAGCTTTCGGAAGAACTCCTGATCGAGACAGAGATCACGGCACACCGGGGCAGCTCGAAGACGGCTCCGGAGAACACGATCCCGGCTATTGAAGCTGCCATGGAGGAACTGGCGGACAGTGTGGAAATCGATGTCCAGATGACCTCGGACGGAGTCGTTGTGCTGGGGCACGACGCCAGCTTAAAGCGGGTGGCAGGCGTGAACCGCTCCATTGCGTCCATGACCTTCGAGGAACTGGAAAAACTGGATGTGGGTTCCTGGTTCTCTCCGGAATACGCGGGAACACGCATTCCGGCCTTAAGCGAGGTGCTGGAGCTGTGCAGTCAGAAAACCAGCCTGAACATCGAAATCAAATATGTAGGAAAGAACAGTGAACTGCCGGAGAAGACGGCGGAGATGGTCAGGGAATACGGCATGGAGAACCAGTGCGTGATCACGTCCGCAAACCTGTCTTACTTAAAGCGGGTAAAGGCAGTTCTGCCGGAGGTCCGTACCGGCTACATCATTTCCGCGGCCTACGGAAACTTCTATTCCAGTGAGGATGTGGATTTCATCAGCATCCGCTCCGGGTTTGTGACGTCCGCGCTCATGCAGAACGCCCATGAACAAGGTAAAGCGGTCTATGCCTGGACCGTGAATACCAAGAGCGAGCTGGAGCGCCTGACCCTTCTGGGGGTAGATGGTATCATTACGGACCGGCCGGTGCTGGCCCGGGAGATTGTCTACCGGGAAGAGGCAACGGAGTCGCTGTTTGAATATCTGAAGCTGGTGCTTCGGTAAAATAAGTGAGTGACAGGAGATACAACCATGCGTGTAGTTTTACAGAGAGTGACACAGGCCAGTGTCAAAGTAGATGACGAGGTCATCGGAGCCATTGGCAGCGGATTTCTGATCCTGCTTGGCGTTTCGGATGAGGACAATGAGTCTGTGGCAGATAAAATGGCCGACAAGATCTGCAAGCTGCGGATCTTCGCGGATGAGAACGGAAAAACCAACCTTTCCCTGACTGACGTTGGCGGGGAACTTCTGGTGGTGAGTCAGTTTACCCTGTATGCAGACTGCCACAAGGGCAACCGCCCAAGTTTTGTGAAGGCAGGCGCGCCGGATAAGGCGAACCGGCTTTACGAATATTTTGTGGAGCGCTGCCGCCAGTATGTTCCAAAAGTGGAGCATGGAAGCTTTGGCGCGGATATGAAGGTGGAACTGTTAAATGACGGCCCCTTTACCCTGGTACTGAATGCCGATGAAAACGGTATTGTTTCATAGCCGGGCACAGGGATGGATACGATAGAAAAATGGCGGTCTGACCTGAGCGGGGCCAGGCTGCAAAAGGAGAACGAATTATGAGTGAGAATGAAAAATCCGCAGGAAAGCTTTTGGAGGAGCAGCTGACCTTCCGTTTCCCGCATATCGGGAAGGAGGCACCGCAGCAGGTGGAAGAGGCTGCGGAGTTCTGTGAGGGATACAAGGCATTTTTAAATGAAGGAAAGACCGAGCGTGAGTGCGTGGAGGCGGCTGTAAAGCGCCTGGAGGCAGCAGACTACACCGCCATTGATTTCGCGAAGCAGTACCAGCCGGGCGATAAAGTGTATTTTATCAACCGCAAAAAGGCCATCATCATGACCACCTTCGGCCAGAAGCCGGTGAAGGAGGGCGTCCGCATCAACGGTGCCCACATCGATTCCCCACGTCTGGATTTAAAACCGAATCCGGTTTACGAAAAAAACGATATGGCATACTTTAAGACCCACTACTACGGTGGCATCCGCAAGTACCAGTGGGGCACCATACCACTTGCCATGCACGGTGTAGTCATTAAGAAAAATGGTGAGATTGTAAAGATCTCCATCGGTGAGCAGGAGGGGGATCCGGTATTCTGTGTCAGTGATCTGCTTCCGCATCTGGCTGCAAAGCAGAACGAGAGAAAGTTAAGCGAAGGATTAAAGGGTGAGGAGCTGAATGTGATCATCGGTTCCGTTCCGTTTGTGGATGACAGCGTGAAGGAGCCGGTGAAGCTGATGGCATTAAAGCTGTTGCATGACAGATATGGCATTACCGAAGCGGACTTTTACCGCGCGGAAATTGAGATGGTTCCGGCCCACAAGGCTGTGGATGTTGGTCTGGACCGCAGCATGATCGGCGCGTACGGACAGGACGACCGCATCTGCGCTTATACGGCCATGATGGCAGAGATGCAGGCAAAGGCTCCGGAGTACACCACCGTGACGGCTCTGGTAGATAAGGAAGAGATCGGCTCCGAGGGCAACACCGGCATGAATTCCGATTTCTTAAAGCATTATCTGGAGCGCCTGGCTCAGATGCAGGGCGCGGATGTAAAGGATCTGTGTGAGCATACCCTGTGCCTTTCTTCTGATGTAAACGCGGCCTACGATCCGACCTTTGCGGATGTCTTTGAGGCAAACAACTCCTGCTATATCAACAAGGGCTGCGTGCTGACCAAATATACCGGTGCCCGCGGCAAATCCGCATCCAACGATGCCAGCGCGGAAACCATGGCGAAGGTTATTGGCATCATGGAAAAAGAAGGTGTGTACTGGCAGGCCGGTGAGCTTGGCGCGGTAGACCAGGGCGGCGGCGGAACTATTGCAAAATATGTGGCTCATATGAACATTGACGTAGTGGATCTGGGTGTGCCGATCCTTTCCATGCACGCGCCGTTTGAGCTGTCCTCCAAGCTGGATGTATACAATACATACAAAGCGTTCTGCGCATTTTACAAATAATGGAATGATTCATAAAAATTTATGAATTTATGCGGAAATGCTTTTTTTAACGCCCGCGATATGCTATAACTGTAGGAAATAATGAAAAAGACAAAATGAGGAAGATATTTATGAAAAAACATGTGAGACTGACCCTTTGCTGCGCGGCAGCAGTGATGCTGGCTGCAGGATGCGGCAAAAAGTCTGATACAGCAGAGACGACCACAGCGGCCGAGACCACGGAAGCTGAGATCACCGATAAAGGCGAAGTAACGAAACTTGGCCAGTATAAGGGAATCGAAGTAACAAAGGAAGACACCACCGTGACCGACGCAGAACTCGACCAGCGGATCGCAAGCATTCTGCAGGCGAATCCGGAGATTACGGAGATTACAGACCGTCCGGCGCAGGAGGGTGACACTGTCAATATTGATTATGTCGGCATGAAAGACGGCGTAGCCTTTGACGGCGGAACCGCAGAAGGGTATGATCTGGAACTTGGCTCCGGTGCCTTCATTGATGGTTTTGAGGATGGACTGATCGGTGCAAACGTAGGGGAAGAGCGCAGCTTAAACCTGACTTTCCCGGAAGACTATGGCAATGCAGATCTGGCCGGACAGGCAGTTGTATTTGATGTTACGGTAAACAAAATCGAAGAAAAGAAAAACGCCGTTCTGGACGATGCTTTTGTACAGCGGGTTTCCGATTTTTCCACGGTAGATGAGTTCAAGGCAGATACCATGGCTACCCTTCAGGAAGAGAAGGAGCAGAGTGCGGCACAGCAGGTTGAGGATGACGCGTTTGCGGCTGCGGTAGACAACTCAGAGTACAGCTTAAATGAAGCAGCAGTTGAGCAGCAGTACAACAATCAGCTCACCTACTATGAGAACATGTTCTCTTCTTATGGTTTCACCATGGAGAGCTATGCGGAGATGATCGGCCAGACCGAGGATGAGTTCAAGGAGACCCTGCATACGGCAGCAGAGAACGCGATCAAACAGCAGCTTTTAATTGATGCGGTAGCAGAAAAAGAGGGACTTACGGTTGAGGATGCGGACCGCGAAAGCCTTGCGGAGAATTATGGCACAGATTTAAAAACTCTGCAGGATACTTACGGCGAGGATATGGTAGACCAGACCGCACTGATCTACAAAGTAGTAGAGTTCATTGGCAGCAATGCCGTTGTGAAATAAACACAGAATCCAAAAATAAAATACCAGAATATACAAGGGGGATATCCAGATGCAGCTCTTAAAAGACAGAATTCGTAAAGATGGCAAGATCAAGGCAGGAAACGTGTTAAAGGTGGACAGTTTTTTGAATCACCAGATGGATACCGATCTTTTCGTAGAGATCGGAAAGGAGTTTAAACGCAGATTTGCGGACTGTGAGATCAACAAGATCCTTACGATTGAGGCATCCGGGATCGGCATTGCATGCGTTGTGGCACAGCAGTTCCATGTGCCGGTGGTATTCGCAAAGAAAACCCAGACCAAAAACATTGCAGGAGATGTTTATACCAGCAAGGTAGAGTCCTATACCCATGGACGTGTGTATGACATCATCGTTTCCAAAGAGTTCCTTGGAAAGGGCGATAAGGTTCTTTTAATTGATGATTTCCTGGCAAACGGAAAGGCGCTGGAAGGACTGGCAGCTGTAGTTGAGGAATCCGGAGCAGAGCTGGTAGGCGCAGGAATCGTGATCGAGAAAGGATTCCAGGTAGGCGGAGACATCATCCGTTCCAAGGGGATCCGTCTGGAGTCTCTGGCTATCGTAGACAGCATGGATGAGGAGACCGGCACCATTGTGTTCCGTGGAGACGAAGCGTGAGTAAGAGAAAAGCATTATTCTTCGATATTGACGGCACCCTGCTCAGTGAAGTAACAAAAATCGTTCCGGAGAGCGCGAAGAAGGCCATTTCCATAGCGCGTTCCCTGGGACATCTGGTGTATATCAATACCGGACGTTCTTATGGCGAGATTGGTCAGGTGCGCGATATTGCGGAGGTAGACGGCTGGCTTTGCGGCTGCGGAACGTACGCAGAGTCTGAGGGCAGGACCATTTTAAACCGGCTGATGCCGGTGGAGCAGGTGCAGCGCATTGCGCGGCTTGCGGTGGACTGTGACGCGGACATTTTTCTGGAGGGACCGGGCGTCTGCTATTACTGCAGTAAGTCCGGACGCATGCCCTTTGGACAGCAGCTGCGGAAAAATTTTGGAAACACCATTGAATGGCTGGAGCCGGAGACCGTATGCGGTGAGGTGAACAAGTTCTGCCTTCTGACCGATGAGCAGAGTGACCGCGTCGGACTGTTCCGGAATCTGGATCTGGATATTGCAGTGATCGACCGGGGCGAGGGCTTTTATGAGTGCGTTCCGGAAGGATTCACCAAGGCTACGGCGATTGATGTAATTCTGGAAGCCTACGGCCTGACTCTGGAGGATGCTTACGTTTTTGGAGACAGCACCAACGATATTGCCATGTTCGAGCACGTGCCGAACGCGGTGCTGATGGGCAGACACAGCCCAGAGCTGGAGCCTTATGCCAGCTTTCTGACCAAAACCGTGGAGCAGGATGGCATCTGGTATGCCATGGAGAAACTTGGATTATTAAGTGAGGATGTATAAATGAATAACAACACATTGCGGATCGGTACAAGAAAAAGCCGGCTGGCAATGGTTCAGACGGAAATTGTGCGGGAAGAAATTCTGGCACATTTTCCATTTTTAGAGATCGAAATTGTGCCGATGAGCACAAAGGGGGATCAGATTCTGGACCGTTCGCTGACCAGCTTTGGAGGAAAAGGCGTATTTACCAAAGAACTGGAGGAGGCACTTTTAAAGGGTGAAATTGATATGGCGGTTCACAGTGCCAAGGACATGCCCATGGAATTTCCGAAAGGGCTGGCGCTGGGGGCAGTGCTGTCCCGGGAGGATGCTTCGGATGTGCTGGTAACAACGGACGGCACACCGGTGAAGGAGATGGCACCGGGAAGCATCATTGGTACAAGCTCTTTGCGCCGCCAGATCCAGATCCGTCAGATGAATCCCCAGGTGCAGGTAAAGCTTCTTCGGGGAAATGTGCAGACCCGGATTGAAAAGTTAAAGAACGGCCAGTATAACGGGATTCTGCTGGCAGCGGCAGGATTGAACCGGCTGGGAATTTGTGGAACAAGTCTGGCAGCAGAGCATGGACAGAAGCTGGTTGGTGAGGCGTGCATGACAGGAATGCAGGACGAAGCAGCAGATTCCCTGTACTTTGAGCATCTGCCGATGGAGCAGTTTGTTCCGGCGGCCGGACAAGGCATTCTGGCGGTGGAGATCCGACAGGGAGAGCTGGCGGAAATTATGAAAGCCATCCATTCGGCAGAGACTGAGGCGGAACTGACGGCCGAGCGGGAGTTTTTAACCATTCTTGGCGGCGGCTGCAACGCGCCATGCGGGGCGCACTGCAGGCTGGATAAGGAAACGGGGAAGCTTTCCATGCATGTGATGTATGCAAAGGATGGTGTGCATCCGGAGTACCGGAGGAGTGAAATTTTCCTTTATGATGATATATTAAAAGATGCGAAAAAACTGGCCCATGACCTGGCCGTTCTGGTGCGCTGCAGGCCGGTGTATCTGGTGGGCGCAGGTCCCGGAGACGCAGGACTCTTTACCGAAAAGGGCCTGGACTGTGTGCGCCGGGCGGACGTGATTATCTATGACAATCTCATTTCCGGCTCCATCTTAAATGAAGCCCGGCTGGATGCGGAACTGATCTATGCAGGCAAGCGTTCTGGCAGCCATTATATGAAGCAGGAGGAAATCTCTGCGCTGCTGGTGAAAAAGGCACTGGAGGGCCACCGGGTGGTGCGCTTAAAGGGCGGTGATCCGTTTATCTTTGGCCGCGGAGGTGAGGAAGCACTGGAGCTTTCTAAAATGGATATTCCTTTTGAGATTGTGCCGGGGGTTTCTTCCTCCTACAGTGTTCCGGCCTACGCAGGAATTCCGGTGACCCACCGGGGCCTGGCATCCTCCTTCCATGTGGTAACCGGCCATGAGGATGGAAATAAGACGAGCTCCGCGCTGGATTATCGGACGCTGGCAAAGGAAGAGGGAACGCTGATCTTTCTGATGGGGCTTAAGAATCTGGATAAGATTGCCGCAAACCTCATCGCAAACGGGAAAGACCCGAAGACTCCGGCGGCGGTGCTGGAGCGGGGAACCATCGCAGCGCAGAGAAGCGTAAAGGCAGATCTGGAACACATCGCGGAGGCGGCAGAAAAAGCCGGAATTCAGACACCGGCTATTTCCGTGGTTGGTTCTGTCGTGGAATTGAAAGATAACCTGTCCTGGTTTGGCCGGGGCATACTGGCCGGAAAACGGGTCATGGTTACGGGAACCAGAGCCTTTGCGCGGGAGATGGACGAGGCATTCCAGCCGCTGGGGGCAGAACTGGTGGCGTTAAGCCTCATTGAGGTGCGTCCGCTCTGGAATGAGGTGATCGAGACGGCGTTAAAGAAGCTTGGCAGCTACCAGTGGATCGTGTTTACCAGCGGAAATGGCGTGGAGCTGTTCTTTACCCTGCTCCGGGAACAGGGCATAGATCTGCGCAGGCTGATGCAGGTGAAGTTTGCCGTCATTGGGCGGAAGACTGCGGATGCACTGCTGCAGCATGGATTTCAGAGTGATTTTGTGCCGGAGCAGTTTTCCGGGGCAGATCTGGCGGCAGAGTGGATACCAACGCTGAAACCAGATGAGAAGGTGGCGTTGTTCCGCGCGGAAAACGGATCGCGGGTACTGACGGAGGCACTGGCGGAAGCCGGAATCGCTTACGATGATATAGGACTGTATGAGACATGGACCGATCTGCGGCGTCAGGAAGAATTAAACCGTGCAATCCGGGAAGTGGATTACGTGACGGTGGCCAGCAGCTCCGCTGCCCAGGCGCTGGCGGCCATGCTGGAACCGGAGCAGCGGGAGAACCTGACTGCGAAGCTCATATCCATAGGACCGTCCACCACAAAGACCATGAAACAGCTTGGCCTGTCGGTATACGCGGATGCCGTGGAGTACACGGCAGAGGGCATGGCAGCCGTGATCCAGGCAGATGTGGAGGGAATGTTTTGAATTTTCCCTTGTTTATAGATCTGAAGGACAAAAAGGTGCTGATCGTGGGTGCCGGGGCCATTGCGGCCCGGCGCGCCACGGTGCTGGTGGAATTTGGTGCGAAGGTGACAGTGGTGGCTCCGGAGGAAGGACGCGGAGCGTGGACGAACCACGTTGCGGAGCTGAAAAGTTCTGCGGCAGCAAGGGGGGCTGTATCAGCGCAGAGTGCGAAAATTGCAGAGGGAAAATCCCCCTGGGAATGCCAAACAATCCAGGTGCGCGAGCTTGCGCAGACGGGGCGTCTTGTCTGGAAGCAGCACGCATTTTGCGAGCAGGATCTGGAAGAACTGGAACAGTCTTTTCTGGTTATCGCTGCCACCAGTGATCCGGCGGTGAACGACTACATCGCCCGGCTCTGCCATGAGCGGCACATCCCGGTCAACCATGCCGGTGACCAGGGCCAGTGTGACTTCCAGTTTCCGGCTATTGTGCGAAAGAATCCGGTGGTGATTGGTGTGAATGCCGGAGGAAAAGACCATGGGCTGGTAAAGCGGGTAGCTGCGGGGCTGCGGGAGTGGCTGGAGGGTGTGTTGTAATTAAGGAACTGGCAAAAACATATCAGCATGAAGAATTGTGATGGTAACATAAAAAAGCTGCTCCCACTTTGCAGATAGGGAACAGCTTTTTTTACGTGGTTACAACACACCCACGATTCTCAGCGAGCACCATACCAGAAGCAGGGCCATGACTGTATTCATGAGTTTGTAATGCCTGGTATAGCAGCATTTCAGCACATTTCCGGCAATGGCCCAGATCAGATTTCCAAGAGCGCCCAGAATCATCAGGTATACAGCAAATGCAAACAGCATGGGGACTCTGGCTTCGTAGGGCAGAATATATGCGGAAAACATGGTAAGTCCGTAAATGATAATCTTAACATTGATCATCTGAAGAAAAAATCCCATTTTCCATGTGGGTTTCTTCTCCTGAACCTGATTTGATGGCGGAAGCCTGAGGCAGGTCTGCCAGGCCAGATACAGAATGTAGGCGGCACCCAGGTATTTCATGACTGGCTGAATTCCGGGAATAATTGCGCCAAGCGTACTGCAGAACAGCCCGGAAAGGCACATTAACGTCAGAGACCCGCTCCAGATTCCGGTCATAAAACGCAAATTGCCGCGTATGCCATATTTGCTTGCGCTGGACAGCAGCAAAATATTATTGGGCCCTGGCGACCACACAGTAAGAATGGCTGAGAGCGTCATTTCAATAAAAACAGAGAAAGGCACAGTGTGACACCTCTTTTCCCGGATTACATTTTTTTCTTTTCTTCATACTGTCTCAACAGCTCCAGAGCCTCTTTCGACATTGGATACAACACCGCAATATTAAACAGGGTCATAAGTCCGATGCCTACATCACCAAGATCCCATACAACGGTATATTGCTGGAGTCCGCCGATAAACAGCATAATGAGGGCCAGTACCTTGTAAGCGGTCTGGTAACACCAGCGGTTCCCGAAGAGATACGCCACGTTGGAACGGGCATAGAACAGGATGCCGATGAAGGTGGAAAAGCTGAACAGGGCCAGGGTTACGGCAATAAAGATGACACCGGCATTGCCAAGATGGTACTGCATGGCGGTCTGCAACAGATCCATGCCGGTGAGGCCGTTTGTCAGTTCTTCCGGGGCCAGCAGCATGATCATGGCGGTGCAGCTGCAGATCACGATGGTGTCGATGAGAACTCCCAGGGCCTGGGTCAGACCAATGCGGACCGGGTCTTTACTTTGAGCCGCTGCAGCCGCGCAGGGCGCGGAGCCGGAACCAGCTTCATTGGAAAACAGGCCGCGCTTGACTCCGTTTAAGAGTACCGCGCCGAAGCCGCCGGATACGGCCTGGCGAAGACCGAAGGCCTCCGTAAAAATGCGGTCGAATACCGCTGGAAGCTTCGGCAGATTCATCAGGATGATAAACAATGTAAGCAGGAAAAAACCAACAGCCATCACCGGGACAACAATGTCCAGGACTTTTACGGTTGCGTTTTTCCGGAGTACAATGACGGCAGAAATAATGACCAGAATCACCGTGGTAGTAATGGGTGGAATCTGGAACGCATTCGCAAAGGCGGAGCTTACGGAGTTGCTGATGACCTGACTGATGCCGCACCAGCAGATGAGGCCGGAGATGGCAAACAGGGAGGCAATCAGGGAACGTTTGACGGTTCGTCCTGTTTTGGCTTCCACAAAATGGTGAATATAGTAAGCGGGGCCGCCGTGATAGCCGCCGTAGAGCGGGTCTGGTTTCTTATATTTCTGTGCCAGAACAGCCTCCACAAAGGCGGTGGAAGCACCCAGAAGGGCTGTGATCCACATCCAGAAAATTGCGCCGGCGCCGCCCAGAGATACGGCAGCTACTACGCCCACCAGGTTTCCCATACCTACGCGGGTAGCCGTGGAGATGATGAGGGTCTGGAGGGAGGAGAGGCTGTCCGGCGTCTCCTTTTTCTCTTTCAGGGCTTTCATCATGTCGGAGAACAGGCGCACCGGAAGAAGTTTTGTGCGGATGGTAAAATAAACTCCAGCCGGGATAAGAAGCAGGAGCATCAGGGAGATGCCAACAGAACTTCCCATGACCGGAATGGTGAACAGATCGCCCCACAAAAAGGCGTAAACGGTTTCGATAAGCTTTATGATCAAGATAATGAGTCCTTTCTATCGTATTGGCTGCAAATGCGGCATGTCCTGCTCGTGACTTCGTCACTTGCCTGCCTCGTCGTTCGCCATAACCGTGCACGCACGTTTCTGGCTTTCTTGCACTTGTTATATTATATAATTGAAAGAAGCGTTTGTAAATCGAAAGTGAAGCGGCTTGTCTTTTTGCGCACCGCCCTTTATAATAGTATGGCATCATCAGGAACGAAAAAAGAAAGAGAGATTACTATGAACAGCAACAGCATGCAGATTCCTGCCCATGTGGAGCAGATCATTCATACCTTAAACAGCCACGGCTACGAGGCCTTCGCGGTGGGCGGCTGTGTGCGCGACACCTTGCTTGGACGGAAACCGGGGGACTGGGATATCACCACTTCCGCAAGACCGGAGCAGGTGAAGGCATTGTTCCGCCGCACCATTGATACCGGCATTCAGCACGGCACGGTAACCATCATGATGGACCGCACCGGCTATGAGGTAACAACCTACCGCATTGATGGCGAGTATGAGGATGGACGCCACCCGAAGCAGGTGGAATTTACCTCTGACCTTTTAGAGGACCTGCGCCGCAGGGATTTTACCATCAATGCCATGGCCTACAGCCATGCGACCGGCATTGTGGATGCCTTTGACGGCATGGCGGATTTAAAGGCCCGCCGCATCCGCTGTGTGGGCAATGCCATGGAGCGGTTTACCGAGGACGCGCTGCGCATTTTGCGGGCTATCCGTTTTTCCGCCCAGCTGGATTTTGAGATTGAGAAAGAAACCTTTGAGGCCATCTCCGTGATCGCGCCGAATCTGGCGAAGGTCAGCAAGGAGCGTATTCAGATGGAGCTGACCAAGCTTCTTTGCTCGGATCATCCGGAAAAGATCCGGGAAGTGTATGAGACTGGCATCAGCACCTATGTGTCTCCGGCTTTTGCAGTGCTGGACTGGCAGCATGCCCGGGTATCCGCAGAGCTTCCGAAGGAAAAGTATGTGCGCTGGGCGGCATTCCTGCGCTGCGGTCAGAGTCCGGAGACTGCTGTGCGGGTGCTTCGGGATTTAAAACTGGATAACGAGACCATTTCCCGGGTAAAGACTCTGGTGACCTGGGCGGATGTAACGCCTGCGGCGGATGAAGCCGAAGTGCGCCGCATGATGAGCCGCATGGAGCCGGAGGTCTGGGACAGCCTGATGGAGTTAAATGGTTATGGGCCGGAAATTCGTGATCTGGTCACCACAATCCGTAAGCGTGGTGACTGCTTAAGCTTAAAAGAGCTTGCCGTAAAGGGGCAGGATCTTATAGCCGCAGGAGTAAAACCGGGCAAAGAGATGGGCACGATGCTGCATGAGCTTTTGGAGCATGTGCTGGAAGTGCCGCAGGATAATGAGAAGGAGACGCTTCTTAAGCTTCTCGCAGATATGCACAGATAGGAAAACGTTGCAGAGGCGTATAATCCCTGAAATCTTTTCATAGGTTGGAGAGTAACAATAGTTCGGCAGGTGTGTTCTGTGTGTCCTGCCGGGCCGCCGCGCATGAAGTGGAGGGGTGAGCGTGAACGACAGCTATCTGGAGGTTTTAAGGCAGTACGAGGGGGAAGTGACGGGTGTCCGGCGCGGACGGGGAGCCTGGATCTGTGAGTATCCGGACGGACTTAAGCTCCTGAAGGAATACCGGGGCACGGTAAAACGCCTGGAGTTTGAGGACGCAGTGCTGGGGGCGCTGGAGCAGCAGGGTATCTGCCGGACAGACCGCTATGTGCGGAATCTGGAGGACGGACTGGTGACGGCCGGACCAGACGGGGTGAAGTATGTCCTGAAACGCTGGTTTTCCGAGCGGGAGTGCAGCCTGCGGGACCGGAGGGAAATCCTGTTTTGTACCAGGCAGATCGCGGCGCTTCACCGGGGACTGCAGGAAATTCCGTGGCAGGAGGAATGGAGCCTTGGCTCTACGGTCGTACCGGCTCTTTCGGAGGAGATGGCGCGCCACAGCCGGGAGATGAAGCGGGTGAGGGGATTCATCCGGGGAAAACGCAGGAAAACAGAATTTGAATTACGTGTCATGCAGAGCTTTGACGAGTATTATGGTCAGGCGCTGGAGGCAGAAAAAGGGCTGGAGCCGCTGGATCAGAATCAGGCGGAAAACCGGCTCTTTTTGTGTCACGGGGATTTAGACCAGCATCATATTCTGCCGGGAAACCAGGAAGCTGTGTTCATTGAATTCAGTCAGATGCATCTGGGACATCAGGTGAGCGATCTGTACCGGTTTATGCGGAAAGTAATGGAGAAACATGGCTGGGATGAATATCTGGGCTGTGCCATGCTGGATGCCTATGATGCCATGCTTCCCATGAGCCGCAATGACCGGCGCTGCCTGTATTTTCTGTTTCTGTATCCGGAGAAATACTGGAAGCAGTTAAACTATTATTACAACGCCAACAAGGCCTGGATCCCGGAGAAAAATGTGGAAAAATTAAAGACACTGGAGTCGCAAAAGGAGGCAAGAAGGCGATTTCTGTCGAGAATAAAATAGATGCCGCAGACAGGTTCATCTTCCTTTTTTTCCCTCGCTGAGGTATAATAAAATCAGTTTTAAATATGAGGGAGCACAGGAGGAACGTATTTTTATGAAAGATTACATGAAGATTTACCGGGAATGGCTGTCCAATCCATATTTCGATGAGGATACCAAGGCAGAACTGAAGGCAATCGAGCATGATGAGAACGAGATCAAAGAGCGTTTTTATATGGATCTGGAGTTCGGTACCGCAGGCTTGCGCGGCATTATCGGCGCTGGTATCAACCGCATGAACATCTATGTGGTACGCCGCGCAACCCAGGGCCTGGCAAATTATATCATCAAGCAGGGCGGAAGCAGCAAGGGCGTAGCCATCGCGTACGATTCCAGACATATGTCTCCGGAGTTCGCGGATGAGGCAGCACGTACTCTGGCAGCAAACGGTATCAAGGCTTACAAATTTGAGTCCCTGCGTCCGACTCCGGAGCTGTCCTTTGCAGTGCGCGAGTTAGGCTGCATTGCCGGCATTAACGTAACCGCAAGCCACAATCCGCCGGAGTACAACGGTTACAAGGTATACTGGGAGGACGGCGCTCAGTTCACTCCGCCGCATGACAAGGGTGTAACTGAGGAGGTTCTGGCCATCGAGGATCTGTCCACCGTGAAGACCATGAGCGCAGAGGATGCCATGGCAGCAGGCCTTTACGAGGTTATCGGCAAAGAAATTGATGATAAATATATTGCTCATGTAAAAGCACAGGTTGTAAACCAGGATGCCATCGACAAGATGCAGAAAGATATCACCATCGTTTACACCCCGCTTCACGGAACCGGCAACATCCCGGTACGCAGAGTGTTAAAAGAAATTGGTTTTGAGAACGTATATGTGGTACCGGAGCAGGAGCTTCCGAACGGCGACTTCCCGACTGTAAGCTATCCGAACCCGGAGGCAGCAGAGGCATTTGCTCTTGGCTTGAAGCTGGCTGAGGAGAAGAACGCAGACCTGGTTCTGGCAACCGACCCGGATGCAGACCGTCTTGGCGTTTATGTAAAAGATACCAAGTCCGGCAAGTACATTTCCCTGACCGGCAACATGTCCGGTTCCCTGCTGTGTGAGTACGTGCTGAGCCAGAAAGCAGCAAAGAACGCTATCCCGGCAGACGGCGAAGTAGTCAAATCCATCGTCAGCACCAACCTGATCGACGCAGTGGCAGCTTCCTACAACTGCAAGCTGGTAGAGTGCCTGACCGGATTTAAGTGGATCGGCCAGCAGATTTTAAAAGAGGAGCGCACCGGAGTGGGCCATTACATGTTCGGCATGGAAGAGAGCTACGGCTGCCTGATCGGCACCTATGCCCGCGATAAAGACGCCGTATCCGCAACTGTTGCCCTGTGCGAGGCAGCTGCATACTACAAGACCAAAAACATGACCCTGTGGGATGCTATGGTGGCTATGTATGAGAAATACGGCTACTACAAAGATGCCGTGAAGTCCATCGGCCTGTCCGGCATCGAGGGTCTGGCAAAGATCCAGTCCATCATGGAGTACTTCCGTAACAACACGCCGGAAGGCTTTGGCGAGTATAAGGTACTTTCCGCAAGAGATTACAAGAACGACACCATCCGCAACATGGCTACCGGCGAGGTAACCCCGACCGGCCTGCCGTCCTCCAACGTGCTCTACTACGACATGAACGACAACGCATGGCTGTGCATCCGCCCGTCCGGCACCGAGCCGAAGATTAAGTTCTACTATGGAATTAAGGGAACTTCCTTAGAGGATGCAGACGCGAAGTCCGAGGCACTTGGAAAAGTGCTGATGGAGCAGGTGGACAAGCTGCTGTAAACATATAAAAATTTGAATTACAAAACCCAATAAAGGTCCGAAGTTCCGGGGCGGTCATACAAAACCGCAGACACTGAGTGGAATTTTGTACTTCGTGCGCTCCGCCGCCTAT
>NZ_JBBMFJ010000035.1:0-32244 GCF_040096075.1 Ventrimonas faecis | reverse complement strand
GCCCTCCTAATGATATTTATTGTATCATAGAAGGACCTTACTTAGGTTATTTTACAGAAAAAGTTTCATAGGCTCGCGGAGGCTGTAAATTTTTCTGCCCATACCTCCAAATCTGCCTCACTGTCACTAAATCTCTGTTCTTAAATTCCATTTTCCATATTAAGAAAAAGGAGAAAAACAGGAGGTAAAATCCTCATCGAAAAAAAACAGCCACCGTAAGTTTACCCCACGATGACTGTCTTTCTTGTTTCCTATTTTATTTCTCTACTTTTTCTTTTACTGGATCCAGGCTCCATCTGCTCCGACTTTGTATCCGTCCGGTGTAGTCGTATTCGCAAAGAGTCTTCCCTTTGTTCCATCCGAACTCGGATTGAAGTAATACCATTTTCCATCAAACAATTGCCATCCGGTCAACATGCCTTTGTTCACATCGATGTAGAACCAGTGTTTGTATCCCGGATCATAGAGCCAGCCGGTTATAATATAACCACTTGCACCAAATGCAAACCATTTGCCATTGATAAATTCCCAATGCGGGATTTCGATCTGTTTGCCTGCAGCATCCGTTGTGATACTTCCTTTTGCGTAGCTGCCATCGGCGTATTTTAACCACCAGCCGATATCATCTAATATCCAGGTGGTGTAGCCGGAGCCACCCTTGCTGCTGGAAGAACCTCCGCCTCCAGAGGAATCGCCGCCGCTGGAATTGTGAACATGGATTTGTGATGTAGACTGACCAGCAAAGGCATCTGCTTTGGCACGATAACGTACCAAATAAGTACCTGCACTGATTCCGGATATGGTTTCATTGGTAAACGCTGTCCATGTAGTACCATTGTCTGAACTACACTCCATAGAAGTGTCCGCACCGTTGATCTTTCGAATACCCGCGGTCACATCTGGTACAGCAGGACGAGCTGGAATCAACAGATTTTGTGCGTTGCTGTCTACTGTATCACCATCACCTTTTCGCACAATGGAGATAGTGGTGCCCATCCATTCTTCCTGAATGGCAATCGTACCATCAGCAGATGGTATTACTGCCTGGCCGTTTATTGTATAGCTGCCGTCATTTGCAAAGCCAGTCAGCATTTCTGTTTGATAGTTGATACCGATAGTTGGTACATTTTGTTGCTTGCCTAAAGCCAGACCATCTTCAATCACCAAAACATTGTAAGTGGTGTCATCACTTGAAAAAAATGTCTGGGCTTGTGCTTCATCCACACCAGTTCCCATTGCTGCGAATTGTCCCGGCGTTTCCATACGAATACCGATTTGCGTTCCCTGTGCCGGAAGGCTGCTTACAGTCATATTTTGAGCAGAAGCCGGAAAGTAAATATTACTGGCAGTATTTCCCGTCATATTGCCTTGTACAATGATGTCGGTATCATTGCTAATCGTCATCTTGCCGCCGCCATTTGCACCGCTCTTCCAATTCGTTATCGTTTCATTGAACCCAAATGCCTCTGACATAGGCACGCTTTCCCCATCTCCGGCTACAGCCACACCGCCGCCGGTAGTCTTAGCGGAATTGTTTATAATGCTACCGCCATACATGGTGAAAGCACTTCCATCTGCCACATATATACCGCCGCCAAATCCCTCGGTGACACCATCGGCATTGGCACTGTTTCCGGTGATGGTTCCCTCGTACATATTTAGAGTACCATAGACTAAAATGCCGCCGCCATAGGAGTAAGTATTGCCGTTTTTCTCTCCGGTACGACCCGTTCCCCCAGTAATCGTACCGGTAGATTTACAGTCGTACAAATTTAGAGTCGCATTCTCCCTGACAACAATGATAGATCCATCTACATATGGGCTGTCGGCGCGGGTAAGCTCATATCCATTCAGGCAGAGATTTACAGTAACTTCATTTGTTCCATTGCCAATGAAGAGTGTAGGATCAAAGCTTGCTGTATCACCGATTGTGTAATTGTTTGACAAATAGTAGTTGGAGTCGGCATCAATAATGTAGTATCCATATTGATCCTGAGTAAATGATTGCATGTCTTTATCAAACAAAATTCCGCCATGCTCATGTGCTCCTGCTTCTACCAGATGGATTTCATTATTTATCTGCTGTAATTCATATTCTCCGCAGTTAAAATAATTCTCCGCTGCTGCACCGTTCATGTATGCAGACCAGCCGCTGGTCAAAACACCACCACTTTTTGTCACTGGAATCGGAGAGAGATATGTCAGTTGACCTGTCACAGTAATTACATTTTTGGGATTCATCAAGGTAATACCGGAAATTTCAGGAGCCTCCGACAGCATAATCGTACCCCAGCCCCAGTAGTCTGAATCATCACTGCCCAATGAGATACCTTCGCGTATCTTTCCTCCTGAAACAGTCAAGTTACTGCCTCTGCTAACTCTGATTTTCAGTATCTGTCCGCCACTCATTGTCATTTCTGACTGCTGAAGTATGACTACTTCACTTCCAATGCTGCCATTTCTTATTTCCACCTTGCCGCCGTTAAATGCGTGAATAGCGTATTGCTCAGATTCTTCCGCAATGACCGCACTGCTTCCATCTACAATCAGCTTGGCATCCTTACTAATATAGATTTGCTCTCTATAATCTGTATTTCCGGCAATTGTTCCACCTGTCATCGTCATGGTCGAACCCTCATCCAAGCAAACAGCTCCGTCATATCCCGGATTTTTATGTCCAGTAATTTCTCCACCATACATATTAAACTGTGATTTGTAACAGAGCACGCCTGCTCCGGCAGTATAAGCTGCGTTGTCTTGAATGATGCCGCCGTACATATAGAAATAGGCCTTTTTGCCGTTTACAAAAACACCGCCGCCGCCATCATAGCGCATCCTACCCGTCGAAGGAATATGGTTTCCTTCGATACTGCCATTATACAGGTTTAGTGTGCCTTCAACATAAATGCCACCGCCAAAATGTCCTCCGCTGAGAATTGATGTATTATAATGTGTTTCTGTTCCCGTACCACCGATAATCTTACCTGGCGTATTAGTACAATCCGTGATAGTCAATGTTACACCACTTGGCACTTTGATAACAGAACCTTGATCTGAACTGTTTTCGTATGTGATGGAATATCCGTTCAGGCAAAGACTTGTTTCTTTACTGAGAGCTTTCCAAGTTTTAGAAAGAGTAACATTTCCCGTAAGGTAATAGTTACCGCCACTGTCAGGAAGGAAAGTAGTTTCATTCCATTCTGTCCAAGTGACATCAGTATGTTCTGTTCCGTGGTCAGGGTCGGTACAGCTTCCACTACTGCCGCAAACAGGATGTGTATGCGCAGAGCCAGAACGAACCGACACAGGGGCTTCACCAGTACAGACTTCGTCCAGTTTTACACCCTCCGCAGAGCAGACGTGGCAATCCGCATTGATTTCTTCCTCGGTACAGAGGGTTTCACAGGTACATTCTTCCGGCTGTGCGTCGGACGGAGCAGCCGGGTTCCCGCTGTCCTGCGCGTTGCAAATCTCGCAAACATAGGTGCAAGGTGTTCCCTCTGTGACGGGAACATAGCCACAGGCTTCGTCGCGGCCCAGGCCGCCCTCTCTGTCGGCTTCGCCGCCATTCACCTTGTGTTCATGCTTGCAGTCTAATGCTTTGGTAATACAGCCGCTTTCCTTGCTGCATTCGTGGGTACACTCGGTCAGCTCGACTTCTTCCGGTTCGGACGGGGTGGCGGTATTCTCCGACACGCTTTCTGCCGGGTAGCACTCCGCCGTATGCTCGTGGACACACTCGGTCACAAGGGTATAACAATCCTCCGTGTGTTCATGGGAACAGTGGATTTCCGCTGTCCCCTCGGTGTAGTCGCAGCTTTCGTCATGCCGGGTGTGGTGTTCACACAGCCCGCTTTTGCCGATGGTTGTGCCGCTGTCCTGTGCGCCCGCTTCGGCAAACGCCATCGTCGGCAGCATGGACACGATCAGGCACAGGCATAAAAACGCCGCAAATAATCGTTTTTTCATGTGCGCTTATCCTCCTTTGAATCGTTTGTTTTAATTCGTTTCCGATATTTGATACACAACACGGTGATAATGACGGCTGCGGTAAAGGAAATCACCCCTACCAGCACATAGCCGCCCACATTCTCGTGAAGCAGAATAGAACCATAAAGCCCCGGTATGGCGATTTGTTCAGCCCCCGTAAATATTCCCATCAACCCTGCAAGGGCGGCGGATAATAGTACACAAATGGCAGACAAGACAAAAATTCTGTGCTTTTCCATTTCACGCTGCCTTTGGCGTATTCGTTTTTTTACCATTTCCACACGGGTTGCCGTATCATACATTCCAGTTCCTCCTTTCTCGGTATTCCGGCAAGAAAAGCCTTTCACTTATATAGGTACAAAAAATCGAAAAACTACGCACCCTAAAATCAATTTTTTCAAAAAATTTTTTCGGGCATAAAAAAAGAGCCGCCAGATGGCGGCCCAATGCGCGTTTTCGATTCAATTTTCCACATGGCTGGGAAGTGATGAAAGAAACTTTCCCGTAATCTTTCCAACCACCACAGCCAGCACAGGCAGGGTGTAGGCTACATACTGCACCCACCCGCCATAGGCGATCAGCAGGTTATAAATACCGTGGAATCCGATGGAAATACCCAAAAGTCCCAGCGTCCCAGAGAGTTTCAGCCATCTGCACTGCCAGACATACACGATCCCACAGTCCACGATGGCTCCGCAGACGATGTGCATGGCCCCTGTTCCAAAGCCCCGTATCAGCAGAAAGCCAAGATGTTCCGCCCCATGCTGTATCAGATAACAGATATTTTCAAAAGTTGCAAACCCAACGGCGACAGTGAAAACGGCGGGGCGTATCTGTTCCGGCTCCGGCTCAAATACGAGCAGATAAAAGAGCAGGGGCAGGAGCTTGATTACTTCCTCCACCACAGGGGCGATCTCTGCCGTGGCGTGAAACACAGTTGTGTCATAGAGCGCAACAAAAAAAGTGTTCACATACGCCGCCACCAGACAGGCTCCCATGCCCGCAAAGGCAAAGAGGAAAAAGCGAAGATATTTGCGGCCCATACAGAAAGCGGCAACCAGGAGCGGGGCGGCGACACACACGAAAATGTTTTCAATATAGGTCATGTCCGCACCGCCTTTCTCACTGCCGGGAACAGCACGAGGAGCGAAGCAGTCACGGCAAAATCAAACCAGAAATAGGGATTTGTCAGGGTATTGCTCACCCAGGGATAGCTGGAAAGCCACAGGCAGTATTCCAGAGCAATAAAACCTATTACGGCAAGGTGGAAAAACCGCTTTCCGTGGTTCGGATGCTTTCTCTGCCAGATAAGTCCCCGTATGGCAGCCCATAACATAGCGGACATCAAAACGCCGACAATTAGGTTATAGAGCACATTGCCTATGCTGATAAAGTACACGGTGAGCGGTATTATAATCACAAGTGCAAGCCACGGCAGACGGCTTCGCAGCGTGCGTTCTTCTTTGTCCAAAAGGCTGTATTGCAGCTGAAGCAAAAAAAGATAGCAGCTGACCCAGCCTATATCTGCCACATAGAACAGAGGCGGCGCGTCCGTGACAAGAATTGTGTAAAGCAGCCAATATAGTATGCTGAACGCAAAACAGCCGTAGAAACAGCAGAGCAGGAAATAAGGCTGTCTGCGGCTTCGCAGGTAGAACACCCCGGAAAGAATACAGCCGGTCAACACAACTAATAGCTGCGTCAGGTTATCAATGAACTCTACCATCGCCGCCCCCCGTTTCCTCATCCTTTTTCTGAAAGGCTTTGAGCTTAAAGCACAGGATAGTTACGCACACGCCCAGGACAAAGGCCAAAAGCCCAATGATGATATATCCGGCGACGGCACTGCCGCCAAAAATACTCGCCGCTGTTTCATATTCTGTATAGTTTCCGGCAACCAGTTTTTCCGAAATTCCGGGCATGGCAAAGGACACGCCCACGATCACGGCAAGACAGGCTGCCACCGAGGACAGCGCCAAAAGGCGGTTTCTTCGCTGACGCTTCTGCCGTTCGATCTGCGCTACACGCTGCTTGACGGCGGCTACCCGTTCTTCATGACTTCGCATCTGTAATGCCCTCCTTTTCCAATTTCTTTTTTAATGCCTTTCTTCCGCGATACACCAAATCCGCAATCTGTTTTTCGGCTTTTCCCATCAGATATGCAGCCTCAGCGTGGCTCATACCCTCAAAGTAGACAAGATATAAAGCCTCCCGGTAGTCTGACTTTAACTGCTCCATGCAAAAATGTAAAATACGCCGTTGTTCCGCCGTCTGGATAACTTCTTCCACCAGTGTTTCACTTTCCGGTTCTTCTTCCAGTGCTTCCAGACTGAAATGGATTTTCCATTTGTGCTTATGCCGCAAAGCCATATTGCGAGCCGTTTTATAAAGATAGGCTTTCAATCCTCCGTCCCGGATTGCAGGTCTTTTGGTAAACAAATAGGCAAAGGCTTCAATCATCAAGTCCTCGGCCTCGTGGACATCGTGCAGATAGCCGGTTATGTATAAAATAAGAGCCGCTTCATATCGTTTCATCAGCTCGTCCACGCTTTTTTCATCGCCGTCCAGATAGCGGCGGTAAAGTTCTTCATCGGTCATTCTTTCCGCCTCCTATCTTTGCGCGGGTCGGTAGGTTTTGTTGCAGTGTCAGGGATAACCCAGGCGTTGGCAAAACGCTCCGCACCGGGGATGCGTCCATTTAAGCAATATTGTTGAACGCGCCTTTCCGACACACCCCATTTTTCAGCCGCCTCCCGGATAGAGAGATAACCTTTCATTTTGCCATCGCCTTTCTTAAACTTATCGTGCTTGTATTCTACAAGCACGATAAGGGGGTACCCCCTTATCAAAAACTCTGTCCGTATCATGCGTTGTCAAAATTATATACGACTTCCCGAATGCTTTTCAAGATGAAACAATGTCATTTAGTTAAGCATAGGACATTGCATTTGCGTCATCTGGAATCTCATAAATGACTTTGTACATATCGTTAGTAACACCTTCTGTTTTTCACAAAATATTTTTTCAGTTTCCACTATGTTTATTTCTTTTGCAGGAAGCCATGAAAACACATCTAATATCCTCATACCATCTCCTTAAACTTCAAATATGCATGATTAATTATATCCTTTTTATATTGACAACACAACTCCGAAAAGAAACACTGTTTTTTTAATATAAAATAGTGACAGTGCAAATTTCAAAGTTGACTATAACACAACAAACGAAAGCCCTTTCAGGCTCTCACGATAATCTCTCTCTCATTGTTATGAAACGGAAGTATGGTATGAAAATGATTCTCGTTGATCATCTTTTCCATGTCAGTTCTGCTCTGATGATGAGGAAAATGACACCGAAATGCTGTTCCCTCCTCCGCCACAACCCTCTACCCATGGTTTCTCTCTTCTTCGCAATTTCGTTTTTAATTTCGATTTTCCTTTGTTCGAACATGAATTGAAAATGAACAAGAGAACATCTCTGTCGCAGAAAAGGATCCGGAAAAAGTCCGGAAGAAAATCGTATGTTATGGATCCATGGTTGAAGATGAGCTTTGAATCAGGTGGAATCTCCACTCCGTTCAAAAATCTTTCTTGGAACGAGCAATTTTGAAAATGATAGATGGGTGAAGTTTCTGCTTGACGGATGGGAGGTCATGGAGAGATGGTTAGGTCGGGTGGGGGACTTGCGCTGGTAGCAGGATTTCTCTTGTCTTACTATATCGTCCGTTCATCCGTTTTCGAAATGAAACTTTGAACATGGACATGACATTGAGCTGGTAAGAGAATTGCTATCATATAATGGGTTGAATATTTTTTCCTCAGATGATATATATAACTAGAAGGGTACCACCGATAGACGGTTGCCCGCATTTATATGTTTGACTTAGAAAAGCCGCTCACACTTTTGCAGGGTATGGGGCGGCTATTTCTGTGTCTTATTACTATCCCGGCCAACTCTATAGCCGAGTCCAAAGCTTCCGTAGTCATTGGCTAAGCCCTCCTTTCATGAGATTCCCTTTCGAGTTTCTATGTAATCGGAGGATCACAGTCCCTCCGGAGAGGGGCAAACCGCCTACCGTGTTATGGTGGCACCCATACAACTATGGTGCCATATTTTCCCCAACCAAACAACAACGTTTTCTTTAAGTGCCAGTCCAAAGGCAGCTCCCGATAAGAAAACATCGTGAGGAAAGAGAGAACGGTATAGCTTCGGCTGTACCGTTTTCTCATTTTTCCATTGATGCCGTGACTTTTGACATTTCCAAGGCTCCGATGCCCTTGTAGTAAATGTCGATCTCCTGCGTCCGGTTCTTGCCCTTCGGGTCGCTGGCCGCATGGACAATGATTTTCTCCACGAACTCATGGAGGATGCAGGGCGTGAGCTCCGGGATATCGGTGTACCTCTCCACAACGGAGAGAAAACGATCAACATCCGCCGATTTACTTTCCTCCAGCTCCACTTCTTTCCGAAGGGAACTCGTCAGCACCTTGAGATCCTGTTCTTCCTTCTCATAGTCCGCAGAGAGCTTCTGAAAGCGTTCATCGGAGAGCTTGCCCGAAATGTTGTCCTCATAGAGCCGCTTGAAGATAGCATCCAGTTCTGTGATCCGCTTTTCAGAATCGGCAAGCTGCCGTTTCCGCTTTGCAAGATCCCGGTCACGCTGCCGCAGGTCACTGTCCATGACCAGCCTCACAAACTCGTCCTTACTGCGGGAGGCGAAGGAAACGATCTCCCGCAGGTTTTCCAGAATCAATTCCTCCAAGACCACCGCTGCGGCTTCCTCGTCCCTGACCCACAGCTTTTTGTTGTCAGGAGCCTTCATGTAGCCATAGGGCGGCAGGGTCGTCAGATGCTCGCCGGCGTTGCCCTTGACCTTCATCACGGCACGGATCTTCTTGCTGGTGTCCTTCGCATAGCACTCATTGATGATGTTCCGAAAAGGAGTGAACTCATTATCACCCTGGGTGCTGTCCACACCATCGTTGACAGCAATAAAGTGAATGTCATGCTCCGGGAACATGATCTCGGTATACATGCCCACTTGCAGATAATCACGGCCTAGGCGTGACATATCCTTGATAATAACCCGATTGATAAGGCCGGCTTCGATATCCGCAATCATTTGCTGGAAACCAGGGCGGTTGAACGTCGTACCCGAAATGCCGTCATCAATATAAAAGCGATAGTTTTTGTAGCCGTGGTCAAGTGCGTAGCGTTGAAGGATCTTTTTTTGGGTTGATGATACTGTTGCTGTCGCCCTGCAATTCATCGTCGCGTGACAAACGGCAGTACAAAGCGGTAACAGCTTCGACGCTCATAGCGTTGTAAGGGAATTGAAGCGCGGCAGCGGTGTTTGACTGATGATACATAGTAACCTCCCATCCGGCAGTCAAACACGGTTTTGAAGTCACCTTCATTATACCGCGTCTTTTTGTCCCTGTCTGCCTGTTTGGGAGAATTAAGTTGTCGCTTCTTTCTGAACGTCCGCTTTCATCAGACGTTCCAGCTTCACAGCAATACCCTCACCGTCCTTTTCCCAAAAGAAGGAATTGACGATAAAGGTTGTGTTGCCGATCTGTTTTTCGCTCCGCTTCGGCGGGGCGTATTTCTTTTCAGATGAAACGGTCGTTTTCATAGTTAGCCCCTTTCTAATCGTCTGAAAACAAATCATGTTTTGATAGCTTACAAAGAACAGCAGAAACGGATGGCTGAATGGCTTTTCAGCTCCACGGGGATCCCACCCCCGCGCGGCCCTGCTCATTGCCTGCGACGCCTCACCGCCTGAATACGGCTGCACGCCCAGACTGTGACTGCAAGGGAGTATCGCCCCGCCTGTGCATCGTGGCCCGCGGGCTGCCTTGCCCGCTTTGCGGCCCGGTGGGTATCGCTCGCCTCGTTGGAGGGTCATGGCGCGCCGGCCGTATGGCTCCGCACAGACGGTAATGTATCCGTCTGCTCTATGCTGCGCCGGGATTTTCCGGGCTTTCTTTGTCAAGGAGTAAAGGGCTCAGCCGCACGGAAAGGGGTGCGCGCGGTTAAGACCCGCCTGGGTTCAGTTCAGGTCGAAACTCAGGATGGCGACAATCAGCTTCGTCTCAATTAGACGGCGGATCTCCTCGTCCACAGCAAGGCAGGGGTTCCCGTTCTGGTCATACCCTCTGCGCATGGACAGAGCCGCTATGTAGCCGGAATAGTGATCCAGCACCTGGTTCACCGCCTTTGGGGCGCCCCGCACAGCGGCGGTGATCACCGGATACGGGATCAGCTTGTGCTTACTCATTTGCGTCACCTCCCATCAGCTCTTTCAGCAGCTCATAGGCCTGCTGCCTGCGATGATTGACCGTTCTCCGGGGAAGGCTCAGCTTTTCGCCTATCTCCCGATCTGCCAGCTCCAGGAACCAGTACATCAGAAAGATATCCCGGAATCTCTGAGGCAGGGCGGTCAGCGCGTCAGCCAGCCTGTCGTCCTTAATGAGGATCACATCGCCGTCCACGGGGAAGGATGTGTATCCCCACGGATAGAGGTCATAGGTCGCAAGCGCCTCGCTGCCCTCATCCGACAGATCGCTCAGGGACACGAAGCGGTCCCGCTGGACGCGAACCTGACGGAAAGCGTTAGCAGACTCATTTCGGATGGTCCTTTTACAGAACGCATCGAAGGTGTGCTGCTTGTGCCGGTAATGGTGTTCAAGGTCCATTTTCTCACCTCCCTTCGCGCCGGAAGGCAGGTCGTGGTTTCCCCTTTCACCCCTTACTGGTTTTCCAAATGCCCCTTTTGGCCAGTTCTGCGGAAATTTCTCAAAAATATTTTTTCGCGGCTCATGCTACGCTCCTTTCGTCCTATTCCGGTGATTTTTTACAGAACGAAAGGGCGGCGGGGAGCGACAGCCGCATGAATTTAAATAGAAAAAGCTATAATTAAAATGCGCCTGACTGCAAAACGCAGTCAGGCGCAAAAACACAATGTAGGAACCCCCTGTATTCATTTACAGATCAAAGGGGATATTCCATGCTTGATATCAGGAAATGGTGATATTTCCAGTGAATGTCATGATCCCGAAAAACAGCAGGATTAGAGCTCCGAAGAAGAACAGGAATCCGCCCAGGACAGGTTTTCGCGGTCTGTTTTCCGTAATGCGTTCCGGCTTAGCCGGGTCATAGTATCCCATCACCTGCCGCCCCAGATCTCGCTTGCCGGACAGCGATTGACGGCTCGAGTACCGATAGGTCGTGCCATTCACTGTGTACTCATAGGTCGGCAGATAGTACGTCTCCCGGCGCAGCCGATCACTGCCGTCCTTTTGGTGTGCCCACCGTTTATCGGCCGATTCCTCGATCCATACCACCTTCATCATCGTGGTGCCTGTGTACCGCCGCACGTCATCCTCGTATTCCTTCTGTGCGCTTTTTCGACGACGGACACCAAGCCATGCTATCAGCACGGCCGCGAGGAGAAAGCCAATGCCCGCTGTGATATACTGCATATATCCTGCGGGCCATGCCACAAGCGCTACTGCAAAAATGAAACCGATCACGATAACTTTGATACTCTTCATACGTTCTCCATCCCGCCGCCATGGGCGGAGATATCCTTTTATGATACCGGTGGTTGGTTCTTCACGGCATCTACAAACAAGATGGTCAGCCCGATATAAGCGGCGCAGGCTACTGCCAGCAGAACGCAGAGGACGACACAAACCGATTGAACCGGTTTCCGCAAGCAACGGCGGGAGAGGACAATTCCCAGCAGCGACAGCACCAGCAGCACCACAGCAAGCCAAAGAGGCATATTGTCCACCTCCTTTACACATCGCGAAATGCGTCGATCATATCCGTAAACCATTGCAGCTCACGGGTAAAGCGTTGACGCAGCAGCTCCGGCGTCTCGCGACCCTTGCCGATATCAAAAAAGCCGCGTCCGCTGTGAACGGCAAGATACATCCTGCCATCGTGGTTGATGTTTACGGCGAATTTGCCGAAGGAGGAATCTGCCAGCGCCAGGATCCGCTCCATCTGGCTGGGGGTCAGGATGCGAAGGGCTGCCGCTTCATCGTCGCTGCTCAGATTGAAGCGTTTGTCGAAGACCTCGCTGCCTGTTTTGATGGTTTTGGCGCTGAACAGCTTATCCAGCCTTTCTCTCGGCCAAATGGTCAGCCATGTGGGAAATTCCCGGTTCAGCTCGCACAGTACCCACTGACCGGTATAGACCTCCTGCTCGTTTTTCTCCCACAGACCGGTCTCTTCACGCTGGAACTCGTTTACCTCCGTCAGCCGGATGGTACACAGCTCCGTGGTCAGTCCCTGATAGGTTCCACGGATATACCCACTGCCGCTGCAATAGGTGTGGCTGGGCAGGGGAATGTTTGTGTCCTTCGCGTTTAAAAGGTGAGGGGTGGGATTCATCTGTACGTTCTCAAAGACAGCGCTTACGATGTCCGGTGCAATGGTCTCGAAGGCCTGCTGGTTTGCATTGCCTTTGGACTTGCCCTGCACCATCTGCCCCAGGCCAAGGATCACGCCGCCGATGACGACCAGCACAATGTTGCCGCCCAGAATGATGCCTGCGATGGCGACCACACCGCCCACCAGCGAAAGGAGTTTTCCGCCCAATTTGCCGCTCTTGCTTTTGCGAAGCTGCCGCGACAGATGTTCATCCGTCATGTTTCTGTTCTTTTCTTCCATATTCTTCTCCTTATTCTATTATGCCGGTCAGAGCGGGACTTTCCGTTATCAGATCCAGAAGATTTCCCATACCGGCCAGCGAGGCGGTGAACCACTTGCGGATGCCGTCGATGTCCCGCAGATCCAATTCCTCCGGAATGCCCGCAAACACATACCGGGTGTTCAGGGCCAGTGCCAGATCGCCGTCACGGAGGATAAGACCGCACAGCTTGGAAGTTCTGGAAGATGCCTCCAGCTTCTGTACCAGATCACGAAGCTGCGGTGTGACCTGATCGTCCGCCTCCCGGTCATCCGCCGTATGAGCGGAAAAGTGCTTCCGGAAGGCGGCAGGTTCGGTGATGTCGTCCTTCTTCCTCTCCTGGAACATGTCGTTCAGGGCGATGTCCAGCGCCGGGTCACAGATGTCCTTGCAGCGGACCACGATGCCGCGGAACAGCGTCTCGGTCCGGGTCATCCAGTTGTCGTTGTTGGGACCGGACTTTTCCTCCACGGTGCGGCGCAGCTCCACGTTAGCCGCAGAGAACCGCAGCCCCTTGTGCTCGCCCTCGTGGAAGTCCGTCACAGTACACTCCGTAAAGGAGACCACCGATAGCTTTGCCGCCTCCAGGTACGCCCAGTCGATGGGCAGCGTGGCCGGCTCCGGCTCCGGACCGAAGGCTTTTGTCAGTTCCGTGCGGAAGAAGCCGCCCAGCTGCTGCTGCATCAGGGCTTTTTTCTTTTTCTGGGCGGGCTGTGCCACCAGCAGGAACAGCGCCACACCGGCAAAGACCAGAATGCAGATCACAATGATATTGCGATACACAAACGTCATGATGCACCCGGTGATTACCAGAATAACGCCCAGCAATATGCCGATGCTCTCCGTTCTCTGATAGCTTCCCAGCTTTTTTGACAGCTCCGTGTCGGTCATGCGCTCGGCGCCCACCGCGTCAAAGTCATTGCGTTTCTTTCTCATAGCTGTCCCTCCTCATTAGTAGCAAAGGCTGAAATATAGGCTGCTGTAAGGGTCAACGGTGTCGATATCCATGATGGCAGCTTCGGGCGAAATGCTGTCGAGCTGCATACGTTTGGCAGTGTCCTTGTAGCTGCCCGGCTGTGCCTCGGCGGCAAAGACGAGCCCGTTATACTCCTCCGGGAGATAGACGGAATAGCTCTTGGTCAAAACCTGCGCCCAGTCGCCCACGTTGTACTGCCAGTTGGTTGAGTAGGCGAATTCAATGAGATAGCTGTTTTCCTGCCAGCTGACAGTGTGGAGATAATAGTTGTCCCCGCGCTGGCTGTTGCCGTAGGCCGTTGAAGTGGTGAGCCACATACCGGTGTAGAAGTCATATAGCTCACTGCTGGTGACAGTCGTATACTGCTGGTCAAAGTTGGGGATGGAGTCCTCCGGAATGTAGCAGATGGCGTCAAAGTGCAGCTCGCGGATGCCGTCGTGGGTGTAGTCGCCGTTCTTCGTGATCTCCCAATAGCAGTCGGCGGTGTTATAGCCGTCGCCAAGCCCCGAATAGCTGCAAACCCCATTTCCCAGCAGGAATGTCCCCATCTCCACGGCGGCATTGATCTCAAGACCGTTTCTTGTGAAGTACGGCTGCTGAGATTGGATGCCCTCCACCGGGAAGAGAGATCCGCCGTTTGTAATGTCCATCAGGTCACCGCTGACGGTGCGGTCCAGCTGCAAGGTGTCGCCGCTGCCGTCAAAGTGGAGCGTGATTCCATATTCATCCACCCAAAGCGTACCGTATTCGCTCACTTCATCCTGATCATTTACAAATTCCCATGTGGCATCTTCGCGGATGCGCAGCCATAGGTTTTCCCCCTGATACTCCCAAAGCCCCACATACTCGCTCAGGTCACCGCCGCTAAGGGCAGCGGTGGAGAGATCCTCCCGGAAGACGTAGCGCTCCGCCGGGTCCCAGATCCAGCTAAGCTCGGTGGCGTCCCCATTTTCGTGGATAAAGCTCACCAGGACATCACTTTCTCCGTCTCCGTCTATATCCTCAAAGGATATGGCGTTGAAGGCCTGTGCTGCGTCGGGGATGTTCATGGGGAAGGACACGCTGTCAAACAGCACCTGTTCCGGCAGATCCCGGTAGAAGGCCGCGCTGCTCTCGCTCACCGTGACCAGCACGTCCACGCTTTCGCCGTTGTGGGTGATGGTGCCGCTGCCGACTACCACGCCGGTGGCGCGCCAGTCATCTCCCGCGACATCGCCGGAATCGCCGCAGGCGGCAAGATTCAGGCAGATCACCATGGCCGGCACAGGGATAAAAATATGTTTCCATCGATTCTTCATGGTTCTCCTTCCTTTTTATCACTCCATCAGGTAGTAAACACCCTCATCGCCCCAGACCAGAGCATCCTCGTCAAACTCAAAAACCCGGTACGACACACCGTCATACAGGGTGGAATCGGCGTAATAAGTGCTCACCTCGTCCGTGGAGTAGGAGAATGTGCCGTAGTCCATTTCCGCGGCCTCAGCGCCGGGAGCGCGCTGGTAATAGCTCCAGTTCCCATTACCGTCGATGACGATATAGGTCTCAGCCGAGAGGTCGCCGTCATAGTACCAAATGCCCTTGAATTCCGAGACATTCCGCTGGCAGAGGTCGGAATCCCAGCTCCAGTAGGAGTCCGGGTTTCCGTCTAAACGGCCGTTCCAGTCGGACACATCGTCCCCCGAGGGATCAGGCTCGTCGTCTTCATGCCAGAGGTACTCCATCCCTTCGCCGTAGTTGAAGTAGCCGTAAGCGGCGCTGTAGAGCTGGCCGTCCTCCATGTCGATGCGGCTGCCGGAATCGTCCAGGTTGCTGTAGGCATAGATAGCCTCCCACTCCGGCTCATAGCGGAGGTAACCGTCATCCATCACTTCGCCGCTGAGGTAGAGGGTCCAGTTGCCCTCGGCATCGAACTCCATAGAGTCGTAGTCGTTGTTCGCTTCGCCCAGCCAGATACCCCTCGAAGCCGCTGAAGTCGTTGGCGGTGTCCTCGCTGACTCCGCCGCCCAGCCCCTCGTTGGGGTCATCCTGCGGGGCGATTTGCCCCTCCGTATTGCCGCAGGCTGTACACAGCAGGAAAAGCAGCAACACCAGTCCCGCCAGAAGATATGGCTTTTTTCTCCTCATACAGCATCCTCCTCATTCTTCATCGCTCAAATACAGCTGCGAAAAAATGTTTTGATAGGTCTCACCCATATCCGACGCAGCATCGGGGGGCGCGCAGAATCCGTAAAGATAGGTACAAATGTCGGTGTCCATAACAAATACGGTCCATTCTCGGGTGTCTTCGTTCTCACCGGCGGTATAGGTTACGATGTAAACCGGATAGCTTAAATTTTTGCTGTATTCCTCATTTTCTTTGGCGGACAACAGCTCATAGGTACCCGCATCACTTAAAGACAGGGCGCAGGCTGTCAGATAATCGTCCAGCTCCTGTACATCCGGAACAAAGCAGCTTTGCTCCGCCGTATTGACCACAAGGAGCTGCCCATCAGAACCGGGATGTCGTCCCGTGAGATCACATCACCCCGGCCGTCGCCGTCCGCAGCATAGGACTCCACGATTTTCTGGTCATAGACCTCCTTGTCATAAGCGGTGTCCAGGAAAAGGGCAACGCTGAGATCCGGCGGCGCGAAAATAAGAAAGTCGCCGTTGTCAAAAAACATGGGAGAGCTGGGATCATAGTCAGGGTTGACCGGCTCACCGTCCTCACTGTAAAACTGAAGGCTGAAGCCCTCGTTTAGCTGCCCTTCCGTGTACTCCCCCAGGTCGATCTCGGTACTCTCGCCCTCCGCCAGTGTGGTCTCCAGGCGGTTCTCCCCCCAGTCCTCCTCCGAAGTGAGGCTGATGCGTATATCCGCAATGGGGTATGTGGTACGGTTTACAACGGTGATCTCCATGGGATACTGCTTCGCACCGCAGGCGGCAAGGCTCAGACAAAACAACAGCGCTAAGGTGAACGTCAAAAAGGGGCTTCGTTGTCTCATTTCATTTTCCTCCTTCTTCCGCGGGGCTTCAGATGTCCCAACTATCCATCCAGTTTGCGCCCCAGTCAACAGCGGGATCATATGGTTCTTCGGGAATCCAGCCTGCGGGATAGATGAGGCCGTCTTCGTCGTGGTAGGCAAGGCCGTCTTCGCCGATGGTGTAATCGTTGCCCAAAAGGTAACGGTTCACGCCGTCGTAGTACCAGATATAGAAGGTGGAGTATTCGTCTTCATAAAACTCCGCGTTTTCCATATCCGTGTAGGCGTAGAAGTCGGCATTGCGGTAAAAGACGCCATCAAAATGCTGATCGTCCCCGTAGCGGCCGAAGCGTTCGGCGGAGAGGGTGAAGCTGTTGCCGTCGTCACCGGGGCAGAGGTAGGCGCGCGTCCCGTTGTCGTAAAGATAGAGGCCCATACCCTCGCCCTCGTCGTTCATGGTGCCACTCATGGAATAGTCCGGCGAGCAGGCGATGTACTGCATGAGGGACGAGTTGATGACGATGGTCTCGCCCAGGGCATTTTGCCACATGCCGTCCCAGTTGCTTATGTCCCATTCGACGATCTCCGCCTCGTCGTCATGGAGGAAGGTGTTTCGATGGATGGTGAGTCCGCTGCCCTCGCCGTTCCGGTTTGGCAGCAACACGCCGTCGTCGCGCAGGAGGAAGTTGTAGAGAAGACCGTTGAAGAAGATCATCGGCCGACCGCTCGCCTCGGACAGTTCGAATTCTCCGCGCCCGCCGAGTCCCCAGCGAGTGCGGTAGGCGTAAAAGCCCTCCGTACTGTCAAAGTATAACTTCGCGGTGCCGTCGATGCTCCACATCCCGTCGAGAAATTCCATATCCATGACGGTCTCATAGCCGCTTTGCGTATCGTCAGATTCGGTGTCGCCGCAGGCGGCAAGACTCAGACACAGCGCCAGCGCCGTCAGGAGCGAAAAAAGCTTTTTCATGCGTTCCTCTTTCCGCGGCATTACGCCATCTTCTGATAGTAGTCGTATTCGCCGCCCCAGTAGATCACATCGTCGCCGACGAGGGTGAAGTCGTAGACAACATCTTCATACATGGCGGAAGCGGCAAAATACTGTCCGGCGCCATCCTGATTTACCTCAATGGTGCCGCAGTCCACCGTGGTGGGGTCGCCGTCGCCGCCGGGGCGTTCGAGCAGCTCCCAGCTGCCGGAGGCGTCGAACGTAAGGATGCTGGCAGCGCCGGGCTCGGCATCCTGATACCATGTACCGGCAAGGTGTCCGTAATCGCCGTCACCGACGTTTTCGCCCGGCGCATCGCCGAGTATCTTTGTAAATGTGCCGAGAGAATCCACATACAGCGTGCCGACCTCGTCGAACCAGCTGCGGTAGGCCACGCCGTCGTGCTCGTTGTAGAAGTAGTCGTAGTCGTATTCCGGCACGAACTGGATAAAGCCGCTGGCGGTCACCTCTTCGTCGGCGTCGTACAGCGCAAAGCGCACCTCGTCACCGGCGTCGCTGGTGGCAGAGATCAGTGTTTCGCCGCCCTCACCCCTCCATGCGCCGCCAAAGACATACAGATTCGACATCTGTTCGCTGTCCTTGACCAGTCCCTCAAAGGAATCCGGGACACCGTAAAAATTGTAGTCGCTGCCGTCATCGCCGTAGTCCTCGTTGCTCTCGCCGCAGGCGGCAAGGCTCATGCACAGCGCCAGCGTCAATGCAAGGGACAGATAGGTTTTCAAGTGTTTCATCGGTTGCTTCTCCTTTTTCAAATGGATTGCTTCAATGCTCCTGCTCCGCCATGGACAATATCTCATCGTGGCTCAACTCCACATCGCCGAAGCGGACAAAGACGCCATTGGTCACAGCGCTGTTCCAGATCCGTGCATCGGCAAGCGGGCGAAACCGGATCTTATCAAGATACGGCTTCATATCCAGCAGCAGCCGGCTGCCGGATACAAAATCCACCTGCAAAACATGGTTGGGCAGCGGTGTGACAGATGTGAGATACCTTCGGTTCAAGTGCGTGCCCTCCTTTCCGCAAAAATAACTTCTCGGAATCTTCAGCCCTGGTTTTATAAGGCTTTCAGAGTCCATGTTTTAAAAATCACCCACTTTTTTGCCAAAAACACTTGACAAATCACCAAAAATTTGCGGCGAAGCCGATTGATTATATTTTATTTCAATCGACTGGAGGCGATTTTTGATGTTACCTTGTAATCTTGGCGGTCATGCCGCCTATCAGGATACTTTCGTATCCGATTTCCTTACATTTTATCCTGATCCCTTTGCTCTTCCCAAAGGCACCTGGGATTATATCGTGCAGTTCTGGTATCTTGATCTTTCACAGACCGATTCCATTATGCAGGAGTGCTACTCTGTTTTTGGTCCTGAACCACGGCTCCCTTCCTGCATGCTGCGTTCTTACCTGCTTGCTTTAAAGCTGAAAGTGACTTCCATTACCGTCTGGTGCCGCATGCTTCGGGAAACTCCTCTTTACGCCACCCTCAGCGGTTTCCACTTCGGTGATACTCCCGGTATCGGGACTTTTTATGATTTCTTTTCCCGCATAATAGAGAGGACGATAAGATGCAATTTCAGAATCCTTAAAAAGAGTTTACAAAATACTGTCTTTTCCGGCTTATTATTTTTACTGTACTGTGCCACCCATTAACTGGATCAATGCCAGGTTTTCATCACTGGTACCACTGTAGTTTGTAAATCCTAACAGCTCTGCACAATACTTTCTGGTCTCGAAGTCAGGAGAAATACCGCTGAGCATAAATGCATCGATCACAGAATGGCCTACATAACCAGCCAGAAAATCACTAAGATCGATATCGTCAGACTCTACATCTACACTGTCCTCTGCTGTAAGATAGCTTGTAAGGATATTTAAGGTGCTGTCTACATCTTCTGCCGCTGATTCATAAAGATAATAGGTAGTATCATCCTCTGTCAGCTCAAAGCAATAGCTGTCACCTTCTTCAGACAGATCCCAGCCTAATTCATAGGACATATCTGTTTCATCATCGATCAGGGTCAGATGATCATAATCAAGACTCCACAGACCGGAAATGGACTGTGTCTGGATTTCGCCATTTTCATTGTAGAGAAGGTCAAAATATGCCTGATCTCCTTCAAAATAGAAGATCATAGCTGTTTCGTCGCCGGAGCCGATCCAGTAAGTCCCCTGTGCTACGTACTCGATCACACTTGCAGTGGTCATCATCTGGTCTAATGTGTTTTCCAGATTGCTTCCATCCCCCTCACTGGATAAGATAATATCATCTAACTGGATATACTCCCCATTTTCAGTTGTATACCAGTCAAATTCAAAAGTTGTGGGATCATCGGAGTAATCCTCATTGGCATATAGATAAAATGTATCATAATCCGCTTTCCAGTAGCCATCCAGATCTGTTACCTCTCCATCTGTGTCTAAAATTGCCATATACACATCTTTTTCATCAAAAGCAGCTACCATGATCTCCTGTTCACTGGAAATCCCCGCCCAGGTAGTACCTGCCAGGATCTCTGCCATATCAGAATCATTAACAGCCTCTGTTTCCTGTGCTGTCTCTGTTTGCGTTTCTGCTGCAGTGGTGGTTGCTGTCGTTTCTTTCTTATCAGCCACCACCTTTTTAGAAGACCCGCCACATCCTGCAAGGGAAATACACATTACGGCTGCCATTGCCACTGCTGTTCCTTTTTTCATACTACTCATCATCTTTCTCATTCTTTCTCCTCCATTTCCATTTCATTGAACCGCCTTAAACGTTCTCTGGCTGCTTCTAACTGTGCCTCTATGTCTGTAGACGGGTCCGGCTTTTTCTCTTTTGTAAACGGTTCCGGCTGTTTGATCCGTTTTATTGATCCTCCTGCGATACTGCCAATAGCAGCTCCGGCTGCTGCGGCTCCAGCTGCAAATGCTCCGGTGACAGCTGCTCCGGTAACAGCTGCTCCGGTGACAGCCGGGGCAGATCCAGGTTCAGGAATTTCAGATGCCATAGCCACCGTTTCCTTCTCCGGTATATCTGTCAGACTGTCAGCTGCCTTCGGCGCGGCCACATTTCTGGCATGTTCACTTACCTGGGCAATGGTGGCAGATGGTCCCCTCTGTGTGTATACAGCCTGCCGGATATCAGAGTCTGTCTGTGAAGACACATTTACTGTACCCTGTGACTTTATATGGACGCTTCCACCTGTACCAGATACTGCATTTGATGCATCTGTTACTGTACCAGATGCCACATTAGATGCTGCAGGTGTTGTTCCGGTCGTTTCTGCTACTGCGGCTGCACCGGTTAATGCACCTGCTGTCGCACCGGCTCCTCCCGCAACTACAGTCACAACCACTGGATTTCCATAAAAATCCCGGTTATGCGCCCGGAACTGATTGCTTTTTGTCACCGCCTTTTTCTGGGCTGCGGTATACTTCGCATTTGACTGTTCTAAGGCCTTTGTCATAAGGAGAATTACTCCCGCCCTCGTTTCCAAAGATGCTGCCAGCTTCGTAAGTGCTTGCCGCACACCGTCCAACATGGCATCTTTACCCAGAGATGCATTGACCTTTTTAATCTGTTCTAAAGCATTATCTAAATTTTTAACTGCCTTTTCATACTCTTTTTTCTGCTGTTCTAAACTATGGGCTGACACCTTTACAGAAGCCATAGGCAACCTCCTATTTTAGATTGATCTTCAGTTTGCCTGCAGAACTGGAGATCTTCTTCTCATTGGCACTGTATACATCTGCTGCTTCTGACAGAGTCAGGGCATAGGTATTTACCACATTTAATACCTCTTCGCACTTTCCGATAATGGCATCAAAACGACTGTAAAACTCTGCAGAGCCGCTGCCCGTCCAGGTGGATTTCAGGTTCTTTACCGCTGTTTTGCTTTCAGAAAGATAGCTGTACATGTTTTTATAGCCTGTTTTAATGTTATTGGAATAGTTTTTCAATTGTTTGGGATCCACTTTGATGTTTGCATCTGCCATTTATACTCACCTCCCTATTTGCCCAGATATTTGTGTACAAGATCCATAGCTTTATTATCTGCCTGCGTATAGCTGTTGGAAAATTCTCCAAGTGCTGCTCCCATCTGCTGTAAGATCTGGGTCAGCTGGGCCAGATTTGCCTTGTCTGCCTGATACCGCTTCAGATAAGAAGCACTTGCTTCCCCGCTCCATACAGAAGATACCTTCTGGATATTTTCATCTAACTTATTCATCTCACTTTTCATTTTGGCTGCCAGATTGGTGAGATTTGCTCCTGTTGATTTTAATTTTGCCGCATTTACCTGCTGTGATGCCATTTTCTCTCCCTCCTATCTCCTGCTTACCACTGCTTTAGCCTGTGCTTCTGCTTTATCCATGGAAGTGCAGGCATCCCGCAAAAGGGCAGCGATCTCTCTTAAGGAAGCTGTCCCTGATGCCAGATCTGCACTTTGTTCCTGCATAAATTTCACAAATATCCCGCCGGCTTTACCAGACCAGGATGCAGCTACTGCTTCATTTGCAGCATTGATCACCTTTATAGTCTGGTTCTGGATCTGGTCTGCCGCTTCTTCTAACAGCTTTGCCTGTTTTTTTACCGCCTGGGAATCAAAATTAATAGCTGCCATTACCGCATTCCTCCAAACTTAAGCTTTCCTGCATTTCTGCTTACTGTTTTCTCTGTGTCCTCATATACACCGGCTAATTCCTTTAAGACCTTTTCGTAATTTCCCAGCATGGTAATAATAGCCCCGGAACTTTTCTTTAACTGCCCCGCCACTGCATAGATATCATCTGCGCTTTCTCCTGCATAAGAATCCTGCAGTTTGCGAAAATGTGCATAAGCTGCATCTGTATTTGCTGCAACAGACTTTTTTATAGAAGTGATCTCCCCTACTGCCCGCAGCAGTTCCTCTGTATTGACCCGGCTGGTCCCGTCTCCTGCCATATGCTACCTCCTGTTAAACCTGACCTCTTTGATACCGGATTTCTGCGTACACTGCGCTTTCGCAATTCTTATCCCTTTGCAGCCGCCTGGATCTGGCTGCTGATCTCTTCTTCTGCCTGCTCTAACTCGTCTGCGATCCAGAGCAGTCCCTCTGCCACTTCTGCATACTGGGCTGCCATTTCTGCAAGAGCAGCCCGGTCTTTCTGATAATTCTGCAGAAAGCGGTCTTTTGCATCACTGCTCCAGGTGCTGCTTAAACCTTCGATCACAGCCTGAAACCGTTTCAGTTCTTTTCCCATATCAGCCGCAGAATTTTCTATTTTTTTTGCTGTTGAACGCAGCACATCCGGATCCATTTCCATTTTACTTCCTGCCATGCTCTCCTCCTGTTTCTGCCTGCAGATAGTGCATTTTTATACCATGACCACCCGGCTGCCGTTTTTGATCCCTACTTCACGGAATGTCTCATTATCCTGGATCAGACCTTCCAGCTCAAGGGAACCAAAAACAATATTGTCCAGTCCTGCAAACAGATCATGGCCTTCTAATTCTGCTATTTGCTTCATGATCTGCTTCTTTGCTGTGCCGATCTTCATACGGTCATCTAACATAAATTCATAGGTTTTGGCATTTCCAGGTATCTCTACTTCCAAATGAATCTTACTCATAGCTGGTCTCCTTTACAAAAGGTGTCATAAAGAGCACTGCTTTTCCTTCCTGTTCTGTAAATGCAGCTCCCGCCGGATAGGTCCTGCTCCGCTCAGAAGGTGTTACTTCATAATCAAAAATCCCCTGTTCATCAAAAGCTCCTCCAAGGTGGATTCCCTGTTTCCAGCTGCCAAACTGGCGAAGCGCCCTGTAACCGGCCAGTTCTTCATATTCTCTTGGAGACAGAGCCATAAAGAAATGCAGTTTATGTTCCATTCCCTTTTCAAATACAGTTTCAAGAACCTCGCTTACATCAAAATCCTCACTATACACAGCTTCCATAAACTCTGATGCACTGTTAATGAGGAGAACGATGCGTCTGTAGTCTTTTAAAGCAGCCTGGACCAAAGCACCTGTCTGTCTGGCCTCATATACAAGTTCGTTGCGTTCTCCCAGCTGTAAAAGCAGTACATTTTCCATAAAATGGTAAAATTCTTCTTTGTCTGTCATGTAACCGTCCAGCTCATTTTTTCTGGAAAATTCTTCCAGTTCCTTTAAGCATCCATCAAACACATAAACCTCTGCCCCTTTTTTCTTCATCTGTAAGGCAGTATATTTTAAGAAATTGGTCTTTCCTGTTTTTCCGGATCCACAGACTGTAAAGCATAAGGTCTGATCCAGGTCACAGGTCTGGAACATTCCTTCCTGTTCACCCATTACAAAGGTGTTATCTGGCAAATCCCGGAAATTGATCTTTTCCAGAAATTCCCCACTGTCGGTCATTGTAAGGTCTGTTCCCAGCTTTCTCGCCCCGGATACGCCATTTTCTGTCAATGGCTTTAATTTTTCCCGAATCGCCAGCATCATGCTTTCTCCCTGGGATGCCTTTACAGGAAGAGCTGCCTGGAATTCCAGCGGAACCCCTTCTTTGATCAGGCCTCTGCCTGTGGTCCGGTCATCTGGAAGGATTTCTGAACGCATGCCGATAACACTGTCATACTCAAACCTGTCTGCCAGCTGAAGTCCGATGCCCTTTGTTATATTCTGTAAAATGCGGCTTCGGATATCTCCTGAATTGTTGCAGGTAATAATAAGATAAATACCATAACTTGCCCCTTCTCTGGAAAGCTGGATCAATGTACTCTCATATTGCTCATAACTGTCAGAGAAAGCGGGATAATTATCAATGACCAGGAAAATGGCCGGGACATCACTGTAGCTTTCACGATAATCCCTGTAAGATCCCATTCCTTTCTGGGAAAATGACTTCTTCCGTCTGTCTAATTCTTCCTCTGCAAAACTCATCATCATCTGGATCTTCTCATCATCCCCTTCCATACAGATACAGCCTGTATGGGGAAGACCTGCAAAAGCTGTCATAGTACGGCTGGAAAAATCCGCAATATAGAAGTTCACCTGTTTTGCCGTATAATGAAGAGCTGCACCATAAAGGATTGTCTGCACCAGAGAGGTCTTTCCTGAACCTGCCGAACCGCAGATCAGCAAATGCCCATCTCTTATAAAGTCCAGATAAACAGGGAACTGTCTCTGGTTTTGTGGATCATCTGCAAGACCAACCGGTAATTTTATCTGCTTTTCATCCCAGGTAAGCTCCAGATCATCCAGATAAAAAAGTCCCGGAAGAGGCGGCAGCCAGATCTGACGGAGAGGTTTGATGTAATTTTCCTCTGCCAGATTTGCCGCATACTGTACCATGGCATCTAACTGGGTGAATTTCTTCACATTGTCCCCTTTTTTCTTCTTTTTCTTCTTAACTGCCTCTGGCTTGCCTGTCAGTCCGATGATAACTGCCTTTGCCTTGCTGTCATCATTAAATGGTACTTCCGGTGTATAAGGTGCTCCTGACCAGCCGGACTGGAATTCATCAAATATCTCATCATTGCCTACCTGTAAAAATCCCCGGCCTGTTCCAGTAATATAGGCTGCATCTGTGCGCTTTAACATTTCATTGGAATCCTGTTTGTCTGCCACCCGCAGACAGATGCGGAAACGTGTATTGCTCCAGATCTCATCATCTACTACGCCGCTTGGTTTCTGGGTAGCAAGGAGCAGATTAATGCCTAAAGAACGTCCTACACGGGCTGCAGACACCAGTGCCCGTACGAAATCAGGCTGCTCTTTTTTAAGCTCCGCAAACTCATCAGCAATGATCAGCAGATGAGGCATAGGCTCTTCCGCTTCCCCATTCCTGTACAGCTCAATATAGGCGTCAATGTGCTTGATCTTATATTCATTGAAAATGCGCTGTCTCCTCTTGATCTCTGCGTTAATAGAAAGGAGCGCCCTGGTAGTCTGGTTTCCTCCCAGGTTGGTGATCACGCCAGCCAGATGAGGAAGCCCGATAAAGCTTTGGGCCATGCCGCCGCCTTTGTAATCAATAAGGATAAATGCCACCTCATGAGGATGATAATTTAACACAAGACTTAAAATATAGGTCTGCAGTGTCTCTGACTTTCCACTTCCTGTAGTACCTGCCACCAGACCATGGGGACCATGGTATTTTTCATGGATATCCAGGTACACCGGCTGTTCTCCCGCCTTCTGGCCAATAAGGGAACGCATGCTTTCATACGTACGGTTTTCCAGCCATTTATGGTACATATCCAGATCTTCCACCCTGGAAGTCTTATACATATCTAAAAAGGTAAGCATATCCGGGATCGCTGAATTAGAAGCATTTTCCCGTACCTTAAAATTGGAAAGCTGTCTGGAAAATATATCCATTTCAGATAAATTCACGCTGTCAAAGGCAATGCCGTCCATTTCTTCAAATTTTGATAACGTACTGTAACAGCCACAGTAATCCTTTTCCCACTGTACAATGGTATTGCAGTGAGAAGGCAGCTTATCAATGGCATCTGCGCTAAATATCACACTAAGTCCTGCATTCTTTGGTGGATCTAAAAGATACTTGGAAACAGGCTCGCCTTCGATCATGGAAATATCACTGATAAATACTACATAATGAGGAAGGACTTTTTCCTCTTCTTCCCTGTTTTTCTGGTTTTCCCCTGCTTCCAACCGCTCTCTGATCACATCAGATAAATAATACATCACATCGCCCATAGCCCTTGGATCGCAGACGATCATACGAAGTTTTCCATCAGGGGTATAGGTATGTGGCAGCCAGCGGGTATATTCCATTTTCTCAAGGTCTCTTCCTGGAAATACATGGCACATGCGTACATCTGTATATGGATGCAAAGCCGTGATCTGCAGGGCTAAGAGCCGCATCAGCTGATCCCGTTTTTCCTCATCCCCGCTTACCACACCTAACAGCCGGTGCTCATAAAGTGAAACAGCTGCCGGAACCTGATGGAGTGTTTTAAATTTCTCCTGAAGTTCCTCCATGTGATCATTTAAAGGATCATGTTCACTTCCCAGATCTTCTTTTGCCCCTTCAATCCCATTTGGCGAAGGCATATCACCAGTCCCAAGGCGAAGGGAAAGGAAGTCCTCATGGGTGCTGCTTTTTTCCCAGAGCCGTCTGGTATTAGATGTAGTAAATTCCAGAAGTTCTTTTGATGAAGGATACTGTTCTGCCAGTACCAGACGGTTGTATTCTGTCTTATTTTTCAGCTTTTCTTCCACCCGGACCATGTACTCTAAATATTTGCTGACCCGGTTAGATTCTGACTCTTTTTCTTCTTTTTTATTGTAGGCAGAATTAACTACCGCCCATATAGCCCCAATCCCGGCTGCTCCTAAAGACATGCATATACTTCCTGCGCCAAAACCGTCACTGGTCATAGCTGCTGCCAGGGCAATAGGGATCACCATGGTAAAAGAAGGGCCTATGGTGAAAATTAAAGGCTGGCGTTTCTGCTGCTGTTTTTTAGGGCATTTTTCAATAGAAATCGTCTCTTTATCCAGATTTAAAAGCTTTCGCGGAGTGCGCAGGAAATACACATCCTCTGTGTCTGCATCTTCTGCAGGCTCATCCTCAAAATGAGGGATCTCCACTGCCTTTAATTCCCGTATCTTACACTGCCCATTTGGATCATTGATCGCCAGGAGATTATTCAGATACACGATCTTAAGGCCCACTACATAAATAATGTCACCGTAATGCAGCCTTGTTTTTTCTGTTACCAGCCTGCCGTTTAAAAACGTGCCATTTACACTGTTTTTATCAGTTATGTAAGCAGCTCCTGACTCAAAGGTGATCTCTGCATGGGTTCCTGTTACAAAACGGTTTTTGTATACAATATTGCAAAGGTCATCACTGCCTATCTCCAGTTTGAAAATACTGCCTTCTTTCAGCATATATTTTTCAAAATTTACATTTTCCTTCTGGACCTGATCGATCTTAACAGAAAAATACAGCTCTGTTTTTCGTACCATTCCTTCGATCACAGTTCCATCTTCCAGATCAGCACTTTCTACCGGATCCCCTTTTAAGATCAGTGAATACTGGGAAGAATCCCGCAGCCGCCAGTGTCCGTCCCACACTTCCACGTTTAAGATCAGTTCGTCTTTTAATCCGCTGACATAAGGACGTATGGCAATAGGAAAATTGCGGTTGTCTACATTGGGAAAATAATTTTCCGAGAAACCATTTTCAAAGAAAACGGTCATAAGTAATGCCATATATCTTCCTCCTTTAATATGTGTTGTCAAGGATACTTGCTGTTACTTCTTCCAGCGGCTCTTCATATGAAGGTTTCATAGTTGCGTAAACAGCGACCAGATATTCCCCTTCTAACGGAAGCATCATAATAGATGTAGATGCCATAACACCTTCCTCCTGATCTGTAATACTGCTTATATCAAAGGAGATATATTCGCTGCAGTAAACAGACCGTCCAGATTCTGTGGTCATCTTGTATACCTGCTTATCATTCATGCCAAACACGTATTCCTCCATTACGTGTATAAGATCCGTAGGATCTGTGCTTTCTGTCATATAATTCATGTCTTCCTGTGTGCTTCCTAAAACATAAACGAAGGAAAAATCTCCCTTTTCCACACTGCCATATTTTAAGTAGACACCACCATCTGCATATGCCTCTTCAAAGCTTTCCGGATAAAATACATCGTAGCCTAATACCTGTTTTGCAGCCATAAGATCACAGTCCGTACCAAATACACCACCCTTTTTGCCTCCAGAAAACAGTACCAGACAGATAACAAGTATAGCCACCACAGCCACACCACCTATTGCCAACGGCAGTACCGGAAGCTTCTTTCCCGGCTGTATATCTGCTTTTTTTCTTTCTGTGCCCATGGTTGTTTCTTTTACTGCCTTTTTAGCCTCTGCTTTTGCCGCTTCTTTAGCTGCTTTTTTCTCTGCTGCCCGTTCTTTTGCTTCCCTTTTTCTTTCTTCCGCTCTCTCTGCCTCTTCCTGTTTTGCTTGGGCCTTTTCCTGGACAGCCCGCTCTCTGGCCCGCTTTTCTTCTTCACGTTTTTCCTGGATCCGGCGTTCTTCTTCACGCCTTACCTCTTCCTGCTTTCTTTTGGCTTCTTCTGCCATTTCCTGGGCTCTTCTTGCTCTGGCCTCCGCTTCTTCTGCCTCCTGTTTTACCCGTCTGGCCTCTTCTTCTGCCTGGCGTCTGTCTTCTTCCTGTCTGGCTTTCTGACGTCTGGCCTCTTCCTCCAAGCGCCGGATCTCTGCTTCCATTTCTGCTTTTTTCCGGCTCATTTCTTCTCTTCGTTCCTGTTCTGCCTGCTCTTCCTGCTGCTTTTTCCTCCTGGTAGCAAATAAAGCATCTGCTTCGTTCCGATCTGCCATACTCCTTCTCCTCTCTCTTTTCTTCTGACCATGCGTAATCCCCGAAAGCTGTCACCGGCCGTTTAAATGTTCACGCTCTGCCATGGAAAGGATCTCATCATGGCTCAGCTCCACATTTCCAAAACGTACAAAGATCCCGTTTGTCACTGCGCTGTTCCACACCTTTGGGTCTGTAAGGGTACGAAACCGTATTTTATCCACATAAGGCTTCATATCTAAAAGCAGCCGGCTTCCTGATATAAAGTCGATCTGCAGGATATAAGGTTCTAAGGGCTTAACAGCCAAAATATACTTTCTCTCCACATGAGTCCTCCTTCCAGATACAATGTACTCCCGGAATCTTTTTGTACTTGATCATGTGCAGAAGAGACTCCGAAAGGATATAAAAATAAAAATCCACCGTACAAACATTGTACGGTGGATCCTATGGGATAACCATTAACCAAAGGTTAGGTCTTTTATCTGAGCAGCTCGGCAAGCAGCTTTCGTTTGGTTCGGGTGTCGCCCTCGATATGAAGCTTGGAATAGATCTGGTTGACATACTGCTTGACACTCCCCTCGGAGAGAAAGAGCTGTTCCGCGATCTCGCGGTTGCTGAGGCGCTGCGCCATCAGCTCCACGATCTCAAATTCCCGCGGTGTCAGCACGTCGAAGGCTGCCGGGCGCGTGCCGGCTGCGTTTCGCGCCGTTGCCGCTTCGCCAAGCTCAATGATTTTTGAGAGCAGGTCATTTTTTACCTCCCGTTCCAACAGAGGCTTCAGGATATCATAGTTTTCTACAAACGGCATCACAAGACCGTCCGGTTCGGCGTCGGAAAGTGCCTTTCTCAGCCATGCGTGGGCTTCCTCGCTCTTGCCCAATTTCTCATAGGCTGCCGCTGTCTGGATGCGTAGGTGCAGCGCCACCAGCGCATAGTGCATGGCTTCGCAGACCGGCAGCAGCTCTGCGCTATACCCCACCACCCGGACATAAGCACCTTGGGCAAGATACACCTGGTTTTCGATCATTTCCATCATAGGCTTACCCGGCGCAAGCATATTGATATCAGAGAGCCGGTGCTGCGAAAAGATTTCAGGGATACTGTCCGTTTCACCCCGCAGCGCATGGTAATAGGCACTGGTGGCGTTCCAAAGGTTGATCCATGAGGCATCGTGATAGCGCAGCAGCGCCGCGTATCGCTCCTCAAAGGTATAGCGCTGCTCCACATCGGTATGCAGCGAGAGCCGCCACGACAGAAAGTCGCAGCAGAGTGCCATGTTGATCTGCCCGTTGTCTTTGACCTGCGCATAGGCACGCTCCAGTTCGATGTGCGCATCAGTGAAGCGGCCCTGGCAGAACAGCGCCTCGGCGCGCATGATGGTCTCCGCGCCCTGCCCGTGGTGGTTGGTGACCTTATAGTAATGGGGCATACACTCGTCCATCTCGGCAAGCTCGCTTTCGAGTTCTCCCGATGCGCGGTAGAACATCATCAGAACGGACGGCGAGCCAAAAGTCCAGCCACCGCTATTCTGGATGCTGATGGCGGGGCGGGACATCTGCACGCTGGCGCTGCGGTGCAGGCGGCTCATGGCGCTGATGTCGTTGTAGCAGAGAAAACTCAGAATGAGGTCGCATTCGCCCAGCAGGTTGCCGCGTTCTTCTTCGGACAGCTCCGGGTGCTCCTCGATAGCCGTTAGCAGCAGCGCCTTCAGCTCCAGCATTTTTGGGATTTGCCGCCATGTGAACATCCGGCGCATCAGTACCAGAATGGCGAAAGGATAGGCCTTGAGCGTTTCGGCGGGGCATTTTTCCAGCGCGTCGAGTACATCCTCGGGCTTCAGCGACGCAAGCAAAATGCCCGCATCGCTGCGGATGACGCGCAGCAGCGCGTCGTAATTCTCGCTCTTCCTGTAAGCGGCAATGGCATGGAGATACTGCCGGTGCTGCTCATACCAGAGGCCGAAGCGCTCCCAATAGAGCCGCTGTGTTTCAGCTTCCATTGCCAAGAAGCAACGTTCGGCGCACTCCTTCATCATGTGGTGAAAGCGATAGGTCACACCGTCCGGCAGGTGCGTGACAAAGGCGTTCTGCTCCGTCAGCGCAGAGAGAATTTGCCCCGCGTCCCCGTTGCCTGTGACGCACTGCGCCATTTCAACGGTAAATTCATCAGCAAGTCCCATGACAGCGAGAAACTCCCGCTGTTTTTCCGGAAGGGGATCGATCATGGCGGCGGTAAAGGTGGCGTAGATGTCAGAATCGCGGCTGGGTAGCACGCCGCGCTCGGAGAGCGTTCGCAGATTCAAATATACGGCGGAGAACCAACCCTCGCTGGAATAGAGAAGGCTTTCGATCTGCGCTTCGGAAAGCGCTGTTCCGCAGCGATGGGCATAGACGGCGAGCTCCGTGTGGTTCAGGCGCAGCTGCTCCGTGCCGATCTGATAGACCTTTGCTCCTAGCCGCACCGTCTCCGCAGCGGGCAGAAAACGATCCCGGCTGACGACGATCAAATGCACATTGATGGGCAGCCTGTTTGCAAGCATACAAAGAAACAGCGAGGCGCGTCTGTCCGTCAGCAGGTGGAAATCGTCAATGAAGATGTAGCAGGATGTTTCTCCCGCCAACACATGGCAGAGGTCATCCACCAGCAGTCCGCCGCCCGCTGCGTCCGTGGGGCAGGGGTATTCCCGCAGAAAGGGGAAACCTGCGTGGGCAAACGCCTCCTGTACGCTTTTCCAGAAGATGACGAGGTTGCCGGAGTATACGCTGATGCGGATGATTTTCAAGGTTTCCGCCTTGGCGCGCTCACCCAGATACCAGTTCACCGCCGTGGTCTTTCCGTAGCCCATGGGCGCGACCACGGTCGTCATGACGCAGCGGGAAATCGGCCGCAGACTCTCTTGCAGCCGCTCAGATATGTAAATGGTATTCAGGTTCCATTTCGGTTTTGGCATGGTCAACACCTCCGTACGAGTAACAATCTGTACAAATATTATATACAAATATCTGAATCGTTTCAAGCGTAGACGGCAAGCGAAGCACGACAAACGCATGAATTCTTATCTACCACCAATTCTGTTTTTATCTATTTTTTAAGCTTCTAACAGTTCTTCCAGATACTGAATTGGGCGTAAGCTAAGTACAAACCTTTTCTTCCTCATCGACAGCTTATGTCTTGTTATTTGTGCCGGTTTCAAAATACTTAGGCTCCATTTCCTTATGATATTCAAATTGAACTAAGTCGCTGCGCGACGGCCTGCCAAGGTTGTTGCGCAGCTTTTTCTTTCTCAAATAAAAAAGCAGT